>JADFSR010000011.1 GCA_022560615.1 Gemmatimonadota bacterium | reverse complement strand
TGTGCCTGAGCTTCCCAATGCCCTGCCTGCGCATGTCGGACAGCTACCTTGCGCTTGCGACGGGCACTGTTCTTTCGGCTCTGCTTGAACGATATTCTCTTCACCGGAAAGGCCTCCTGCGTTGGAGCAGTGATTCTGCCGAGAATCTTGCTAACTCCAATAAAGATAAGCCTTTCCGGTTTCTTATTCAGGTAGGCTGCACAACATCACGCTTGCTTTGGGTCTAGTGCCTGCCGCAGAAGCGCTTCGGCCCCCGGAGCCTCGGTCACCGCGATCAGGCGCAGAAACTCGGCGGCCTCTCGGCTTTCGTTTTGCGTCAGTCTGAGCTGGTATGCGTCCAACAGGAGCTGCTGGCTTCCATGTGGAAAGAGCAGCGGATCGGTCAGGATCTGCCCGGCCGTGAACTCGAGCTGTGGATTGCCGCTGTTCAGCGCCTCCGAGAAGATCGCAAAGTACACGTCGCGCAACTGAGGATCTCGCTTGTCCACAGCCCAACGCTGACTCATCGCCGCCACAGCAGACCCGGCAATCGACTCGGACGGCGAGTTCAGGGCGACCCGGAGGCGATCCAGAGCTTCGCGGCCGCTCAAGGAGCTGATCGCGGACAGCCCGACGCGCCAACCAGCCTCGTCCGTCTCGTCGAGGGCGTCGAGCCAGCTCAGGACGAACTCCCGCTCATTCTGCCTCGCGAGCATGACGATGAGCGGCTCCATCACGACCATGCGCGTTGGGTTCCGCTCGATCCAGCCCTTGAGCCTACCCAGCACCGACGGCGGCTGGGCGCTCCCCGCGAGCGCGGTGGCCGCGTTCATGGCCACGTGCTCCATCGGGTCGTCCAGACCCGCCATGAGCGCGTCCCGCGCTGCCGGTTCCAGCTCCCGCCCAACGAGCGCTGCCATGGCGTTGCTCCTGGTACGCCAGTCCGTAGCCGATCCAGCCCAGTCGGCTAGGCGATCCGTATCGGACGGATCTGACATCCGCCCCAGAGCCTGGACCAGGTACATCGCGGCCGGATCATCTCGCCGATAGGCGCGGAGCGCGTCTCGTACCCGCGACACACGAGCGGACCAGGCCGAAGCATCTGCCAGGCGGCCGAAGTAGTAGGCCGCACCGGCTCGGACCTTGGCGTCGGCGTCGTCGAGCCGCGCCAAAAGGAAGTCCTGGGCCGCCTGGCTTCGGACCCCTTTCACGGCACCGTTCACCGAGAGCGCCAGCACCCTGCGCCCCTGCTCCGCGGCCGCGACCTCCGCTGAAAGCAAAGCGTTCGCGGCCTCCGGCGAAGCGATCTTACCGAGTGCCTCCAGGATCCGGTCACGCACGTCCGCGTCGGATTCCGCCTCGAAGGCGCTGGCCAATTCCCGCACCGACGAGGCCTGGCCGAGCTGTCCGACGGCGAACGCCGCGTCCCGGCGGACATTGGCGTCGAGGTCACCGCGCGCGGCCGCCAGCAAGGGCACGAGCGTCTCAGCGGCCTGAACCGAACCGAGAGCGAGCGCCGCGCGTGCGCGCACGTCGGCCCTTTCGTGCGTCAACATGCCAGCGAGCGCCCCCCCGTCCCGCTGTACCTGGAGATCCACCACGCCTTGCAGCGTGGCGTCAGTGAGCAACCCATCTCGCGGTCTGACTGGAGGTAGCTCGGCGTCCGGCGCGACCGGGTCACACGCCGCGACGAACACGACGAGCAAGAACCGGGGCGCGACGCGAGCGAGCGAGAACGATCGAGACCTATGGATCTTCATGGAACGCAATCTAGTGAATCGCGTCGAGGTACAGTTCGAGGCGGAACGCGCGCGGCGGCCGGAGCCCCCACGCGGAGTCCAGCCGGATGAGGCCGTCCAGCACCGATAGGCCCACGCCGGCCGAGTACAGCGCGTCCTCGAAGCGGTAGCTCTCGGACTCCCCCACCCAACCGACGTCCGAGAAGAGCGATACCGAAGCGAACGAATACGTGCGCGCCAGTTCACCCCTCGCGCTGACGAAGCTGGTGCCTGTGAGGCTGCGCGGATCGTAACCGCGCAGGGACGAGGGTCCACCCAGGTGCCACATGCGCTGCGTGGTCAGCTTCCCCCAGCCCTTGCCGGCGCCGGCCTCGAGTCCGAGGCGCATATCGGACGGGAGTGGCACCGCCAACCGCGCGAGCAACGCGGTGCGGGCGTACTCGAAGTGGCCGGTCGCCGCCTCGGCCGTCAGCTTGAGACCTCCTTGTACAAGGCTCGGATCGGAACCCCACCAGGGCGTTATCGCGACCTGGCCTCCGTACACCCAACCCTCGTCCGCTATCAGGTTCTCCCGGAAGCGAAACGCGTCGTCACGGAGCTTGAAGACGGCGAAGTCGGTTTCCACCACTACGGGTCGGTGGTACTCA
This sequence comes from Gemmatimonadota bacterium, assembly GCA_022560615.1. Lineage (NCBI taxonomy): Bacteria > Pseudomonadati > Gemmatimonadota > Gemmatimonadota bacterium. Next base: position 95,935 of record JADFSR010000011.1, on the reverse strand, counting down.
GCGAAGCCTCTGACTTTGAAGTCTCGTCGCTCCAACTCGGGTGGCGTCCACTCGAAGGACGCCCCGGAGCGCCGATAGTAGTCCCCGTCGTCCCGACCGGCGAACGCCGCGAGCAGCGAATTGCCGAGCCCGAGGTGCCGGGCATCCTCATCGATGGCAGCTAACTCGTGAAAGAGGCTGAACGTCACGCGTCGCTTCAAAGTCTCGCGCGTGATGTCGACACGCCCGTTGGGCTCCAGATCCGCAATCCCGATGCGAGCCGTCCCAGTCACCGACAACGGTCCGAGCGACGTCTGAGGCCGAACCTGCCCACGCACTCCCATCGAGAGTCCTTCCACGCGGTTGAAACGCATGAGGTCCGGTCGCTGCAAACCCCACCGCAGGGTACGCGGCATCTGCGCCAAGGGAGGTGCCGGCTCCTGCGCTTGCAGCGCGCTCGGCGCCGTGAAGACGGCCGCGAGCAGCAGAAGTAGTCGAACTGTCTTCTTCCGCATCAACGCGCCAGCGTCATCTGTTCGACGTCGTCCCAGCCCGCGACCACCTGACCCATCGCGGGATCAGAGATCGTGATGAAGTCGATCGACTTGAGATCTATCCACACGCGCCCGTAGAGGCGGTCAGCGGGAGGAGCCTCCTGGAGCCCGGTGGCAAGCGAGAGTGCCAGCACAGCGATCAGCTTCATCGTCCCATCGCTTCTTCTGGATGTGGTCCAGTCCGCCGGTCAGTTGCTGACGTGAGCCTTGAAAAAGGCGCGCCCGTGCCATGTCGCAGCCGCCGGCTGCTCGAGCTCCCCGGCACGGAAGCTTCCGATCGTGGTCAGGCTCGTGTCGAACACGTGCGTTTCGGGACCCACCGCCCCGGACTCCACCAGCGCCCGGAACTCGGCGCGGGTAACAGTCCGGATCTCCTCCCCGTCGCGGTACCACACAGGAGCATGATCGATGATCGATACGCTCAGCTCCGTGCCGAGACCACGCAGGCGGTTCACCAGCGCGTCGATCGAGCAGCCGGAGGGGGCTTCAGCGTCCACATCCACGCCGATGACCAGAAAACGGTCCTCCCTCAGTTCCCTGCCGGAGCGAAGCGGAACGCCGTGGGCGGCCCAGGCGTCGAGGAATGAGTCGACCGCTTGCAGGAAGGCATCGGACTGGACCGAACTGAGGGCCTGCGTAGCCGGAAAGACCCACAACCGGCCACGATCCGGTAGCGCATCGAACGCAACTTTGGGCATCGCTACGCCGCCTCCGGGTCGGTCCCCGCACCGCCTGCCGGCACGGGCGGGGGAGACTTGTCCAACAACACCGCCACCCAGCGCAAATCGTGTGTGTTCTCGAGCCAGATCTTCACCATCACCGTCAGCGGCACGGATAGCAGCGCCCCGAGTGGACCCCACGCCCACCCCCAGAAGAGTAGCGACAGGATCACGACCAGCGTAGACAGGCCGAGCCGGCGCCCCAACAGGTTGGGCTCGAGGATGTTTCCGAAGAGGACGTTCACAACGACGTAACCCATCGCCACGAACAGGGCGTGAGTTACGGTTCCGTGTAAAACGATGCTCAAGAGCACCGCGGGCACCGCCGCGATGATCGAGCCAACCGTGGGCACGTAGTTGAGCAGGAACGCCATCAGGCCCAACAGAAGAGCGAACTCGAGTTTCATGTAATAGGCCCAAAGACCCAGAACCAGCCCCGTAGCGAGTGATACCATCGTCTTGATGCCCAGGTAAGTCTGCACTTCCGTAACCACCTTGGCCAACCGGTCCTCGTCGCCGGCATTCTGCCCGAGCACGTACCTGATCTTTTCCGGGAAGACTGTGGCCTCACCCAGCATGAAGGCCATGATCAGGAAGACGATGAAGGTCGTCCCGAAGAACTGGGCGATGCGCCCGATCGTGCCTTGCACGAGGTCCACGACCGCGGTCGGATTGATCAGGTCCGTGGTGATGTAAGGGCTGACGTCGAAGTTCGGGCTCAGACCGTCGACCCACTCTATCACGGCTGCCACGCGTTCTCCGAACAGGTCCTGGTACCGTTGGATATTGTCCTGGAGGTCGGTAACCGATTGGCTCGCCACCAGGATCAGTAGGCCGACGACTGAGACGAAGATGAGCACCGTGATCAAGGTCGCGAACCCCGCCGGTACCCGGTGGTGCACCAGCCAGAGCATGATCGGGAGGCTCAGAACAGAGAGGAACAGCGCTAGAGCGGTAGGCAGCAGAATCGGCGCCGCAGATTTCAGCCCGTAGACCACGACGACCAAACACGCCAGGATGAGGAGAAACCTGGCGCCCGGATGTTCCTCCGTGCGCTCGAAGATCATGAGGTCTTAGCAGGGGCTAGTTGGGACGCCGCAGATACGGCGCGCGCCAAACACTACCCCTACCGTCGAAATGGTGCCATAGCCCGAGGGCGACTCTGCAATGGACAATGAGACGAGCCCATACTTGGAGATTCCCGACTCGGACGAGCAGCTCCTCGCCGAGTGCCGCGTGGAGACTTTTCGTGCGGGCGGACCCGGCGGACAGCACCAAAATACGAGCGAGAGCGGCGTCCGGCTGGTACACCTGCCCTCTGGCCTCCGAGTGGTGGCCCGTGAGGAGCGCAGCCAGCATCGCAACCGCACCCGGGCGCTCGAGCGACTGCGCGAGAAGCTCGAGAAGCTCCTGCGTCGCAAGACCCCTCGTATATCGACGCGGGTGCCGCGCAGGGAGAAAGAGAAGCGTCTCGGCAACAAGCGCAAACGAGGGCAAGCCAAGCGACTCCGAAAACCCCCGGATCCGGAGCGCGACTGACCTGTCGCACACGATTCGTGTCTTGCGAGGACGTCGCGGAGGCTTGAGCCCGAGGGCCGCGATCTCTTTCACACAGATTCTGCTGAGGAACCTTCTCTTTCACCATACGTGTGACGAATGAGCTTGGGATGTTGGAACCAGCCCAGTTTCAGAGCGGTTCCTGTGGCTGCAGCCAGGCCCACGCCGGCGACGGCCAGAAATCGCTCCGGTAACGTCGGCCGGCCAATGACAGAATGAATGCGCTCCTGTAGCTGTCCAATCCAGCGGCGAACCTCCCGGGTGGGACCAAATAATCTCCCGGCCAGGAACACAGGATAGGAATCTCGGAGTTGCCGCTCGTACATCCGGGCCTTGTCCAGCAGGATGGGGTTGTCTGAATCCCTTAGTTTCAAATGCCCGAGCAACCAGGTTTCGATGCACCGGAATATTGAGGGACCCAAGCGCTTGAAGTCCTGCTCGAAGCATGTCCTCTGCGTCTTCTCGATTTCAAAACCGCTCATGCTGGGATGCTTCACCAGGGCGTCGAATCCACTAGCCTTTCGGCTCAATCCCACGGGGTCATCTCTCACGTCATGGACAAGCAGACCTTGTTCCGCAACCCGATCGAAGAAAGGCGTGCCCGGCACCGGTCCGTAGATGAGGAACTGGTTGAAGCAGGGTTTCAGTGCCAGTAGTCCCGATAGCTCCTCTTCGATGATCTCCGGCGTCTGGTAATCAAAGCCGACAATCATGGAGGCAAGAATAGTGATGCCATGCTCGCGGAATTCGGTGAAGATCTCTTCAACCGGTCTGCCCGATTGTTTTTCGAAACCTGACCTGGTGCCCTCATAACCGATCCATATCCCGTCGATTCCCATCTCGAGAATCTCGGTCACCGTATACATGCTGACGGCCTTCACGCTGGCGAAACAGAAGATCGAGAGCGCCTTGCCATCTCTTACGACGCAGTCTCGGAATTCGAAGGCGCGCTTTCGATTGAGAAGGAAGTCCTCGTCGAGAATGATGATGGTCATCTCGGGACTCAACTTCATGTATCGCTGGACCACAGCGTAGATATCGGCCCCGGTGGGCAGCAAGCGAATATGTTTGCGCCGGAAGAAATGCGAGGTGCAACAGAAATCGCAGCCATGGGGACAACCCAGCCCCCCGAAGACGACTCCGGTACGGGAAACATTCCGGCCAAAGACCGTCAGTGGATTGACAATCGTTGGGTGGCTGTAGGGCATGGCCTTCTCAGGCTGTCCGAGTACCCGGCGCATGAATCCCACTCCCTCCTCCCGGCAGATGAAGTCAGCCAGAGGAAGGAGCGTCTCATCTGAGAGAACCGTTCCATATCCTCCCAGCACAATCTTGCTGTGGGGGGAGTATTTGCGGATGAGTTCCACTTGCTCCTTCATGCTGTTGAAGGTGCCGAGCACGAATGAGATGCCGATCAAATCGTGGCCGCACTTCAATTCCCCGATGAATTCCCTCTTTGAGGGATACTGCAGGACCGTCGTGGGTACGTCGATGTTTTCAGCGATGTACTCCAGACCAAAACTCACATGCAGCGAACGGGGACTGAACAGCCCCTGGGCCCGAGTTACCTGGGCGTGCAGAAGTTCATAGCCCACGCTGGGACCGTGGCCATACTTCTCACCCAGCGGCCGGCAAACACTGGTGAGCAGCACCTTTCTGACTTCGATATCCAATTCTTGAGCGTGGCTTGCGTAATCCATGGTGAACTTCTCCGAGATCTCTTCCACAGTCGACGTGGCATAACGAACTTTGCCTCGCCCACGGCGAGCGTCATTCGTCTCACGAGTGAACGGGCTTTTCGAGGTTGAGTGGCCGGCGGCGCTCGCCAGGGGGGGTCAGCCGGCGATCACGTCGTCGACTCCGCTCCGCCAGCTGTGCGCCCGATCACGACCTCCAACAGGTAGGGGGGAGTACCGACCTGCCACGGCCTAGCCCGGACCGCGCCGAGGAACACGCGGGAAGAATCGTGAGGGCCACGAGCGAGAGGTCCGCCTTCGACTTTCACATATGCTGCTCCCAGATACAGGCATCGAGCCCGGGGGCGGAGGCGGGAGCGGTCATAGGATACGCGGTACTGCTGCAGAGCGCCAGTAAGCTCGTCTCTGTCGCGTTCGCTACAACAATACGAACGGCAACCCCAGAGCGAACAGCCCACTCACGATGATCACGCTCACCGGATTGGCGCGATCGTCGCCCTCCGGTATTCGGAGTGGCTGCCCGACCGAGGGAGCCACGGAGCCATCCGATGGCGCAGGGACGAGGACAAGCTCGGCCGGGAGTGGCTCGCACCTCTTCCGCGGCCGAGCTACCCCACCAGCTCGGAGCCGGCTGGCACACACTCAGGCGCCGGTGAGCGACGAAGCGGAAGGACATGCCGGACTTTGAGCTACGAAACAGCCGGAACCCCTTGGACTAGAGGGGTCCCCGCAATGGGCCCGGCAATGGGCCCGGCAGGGCTCGAACCTGCGACCTACCGATTATGAGTCGGCTGCTCTAACCGACTGAGCTACGGGCCCGCGGCAAAGAAGATACAGCCCATGCCACCGTTCGCGCAGTGCCCCCTTCCAACTAGCTTCATGCGCCAGCGCCGTCCGTCCTGGACGCCGCACTCGCACGCCCGCGACAGAGCTCTCGCATGAAAGTGGTCGTTCTCGGCGCAGGCGAGGTGGGTTTCCACCTGGCTAAGCGCCTCTCAGAAGAGAATCAGGACGTCATCCTGATCGAGTCCGACCCGGAGCGGGCGGACTTCGCTTCGCAACAGCTCGACATCCTCACCGTCGTAGGTAACGGCGCTTCGCTTCCTGTGCTGGAAAAGGCCGGAATCAGCGACGCGAACATGCTGCTGTCGGTCACGAGCAAGGACGAAGTCAACCTCATCGCGTCGATGGCGGCGAAGAAGTTCGGCGTGCAGCACGTCGTGGCCCGCATATCGAATCCCGAGTACTACGGAGAGGGCTCGGTGCTCTCCCAAGAGCAGATGGGCATCGACCTGATGATCAACCCGGAGCGCGAGTGTGCACGGGAGACGTTCGACCTGCTGCGCAGTGAGATCGCTACCGATGTCGTGCCCTTCGCAGGGGGTCGCGTCCATCTCATCGGACTGCGCATCAAGGAGGGGGCGCCAGTGGCGGGCAAGACGCTCGCCGAGCTCGCCGAGGACTTGAACGACCACCACTATGCGACGGTCGCCATCGTCCGTGACGGCAAGACGCACATTCCAAAGGGCGATTCCAAGATCCTGGCGGGAGACCAACTGTACCTGCTCTCCCCCACCAGCGAGATCGAGGATCTCGCGCCGCTCGCTGGATACAAGTCGTCCCGCCTACGCCGCGTGATGATCGCCGGAGGTAGCAGAGAGGGCGAGTACCTCGCGGAGATCCTCGACGCGAAGGGCATCGATTGCACGATCCTCGACCGAAATCGGCGGCGGTGTCTCGAGCTAGCGGAGCGATTGCCGCGCGCGCTCGTGCTCCACGCGGACGCGACCGACCTCGAGCTCCTGGAGATGGAGGGCGTAGCGGATATCGATGGCTTCGTTGCAGCGACCAACAGCGACGAGACCAATTTGCTCTCGAGCCTGCTCGCCAAGACCGTGGGCGCCCACAAGGTCGTGAGCCTGGTACACAAGTTCGAGTATCTGCGACTGGTACCGCGCGTCGGCGTGGACGCATCGGTATCTGCGCGGATGTCCACGGTGAACGCGATCCTGCGCTACGTTCGGCGGGGTCACGTAGTCACCGTCGCAGAGCTGACCGGCACCGACGCCGAGATGATCGAGTTCAGCGTCGATGAAGGGTCGGCGATCGCGGGCCAGGCGCTAAAAGACGTGCACTTCCCGAAGGACGCGGTCATCGGCACCATCGTGCGTGGTGACGAGATCATCCTCCCTCGCGGCGACGACATCGTGTTGCCGGGCGACGACGTCATCGTGTTCGCGCTGCCGGACGCGGTCCCCGAGGTCGAGCAGCTCTTCGACTGATGTCCCTAGCCCGGGTCGCGAACGTCGTAGGTCTGCTCCAGATCTTCGTTTCCCTGTCGATGTTCATGGCGGCAGGGGTCGCGTTCGTGTACGGCGACGGCGACGCTCTGGGCATTCTCCTGGCCGGCATCGTGACCTTTTTCGTGGGCGGCTTCACGTACAGAATCACGATGTTCGAGGGTGACCTGACACCCAGAGAAGGCTTCGCGATCGTCACGCTGGCCTGGACGGCGGCGGCCGCGTTCGGGACACTTCCGTATCTGTTCACAGGAGCGCTCGATTCACCCGTCACCGCGTTCTTCGAAGCGATGTCGGGCTTCACGACCACGGGTGCGTCGGTGTTCACCGACATCGAGTCGCTTCCTCACGGAGTGCTCTTCTGGAGGTCTCTGACGCAGTGGCTGGGTGGGATGGGCATCATCGTGCTCGTGATTGCGGTTCTGCCGTACCTGGGTGTCGGCGGCATGCAGCTCTTCAAGGCCGAGGTGCCCGGACCGACCCCGGAGCGGCTGCGACCCCGTATTACGCAGACCGCGAAGCTGCTCTGGCTCGTGTACGTCGGCCTTACCGCGGCGGAGACCGCGCTCTATCTGCTGGGAGGCATGAGTTTCTTCGACGCGGTGAACCACAGCTTCACCACGCTCGCCACTGGGGGCTTCAGTACCAGGAACGCGTCGATCGCCTCGTTCGACTCGGCATACATCCACTGGGTGACGATCGTCTTCATGTATCTCGCGGGCGTGAACTTCTCACTGCACTTCCGTGCGGCGACCGGGCGACCAGTCTATTTCCGCGACCATGAGTGGCGCTTCTACACCTGCATCGTGGTACTCGCCGCGATCGCGATCGCCGTCGTGAACCTGGCGTCGGGAAGCTACGCCGCGTTCGAGCCCGCCGTGCGCGACGCGCTATTCCAGGCGACCTCGATCACCACCACTACAGGCTTCGTGACCGCCGACTACGAGCTGTGGGTTCCAGGGGCGCAGATGGCTCTCTTCGCGCTCTTCTTCGTGGGTGGAATGGCCGGCTCGACTGGCGGCGGCATCAAGACGATGCGCGTCCTGCTGCTGGTCAAGCAGACCGCCATTGAGCTCAGGAAGCACCTCCACCCCCGGGCGGTGCTGTTGACGCGGGTCGGGGAGAAGACCGTGAAGCAGGAAGTGCTGGCCAACGTCACGGGCTTCGTGATCCTATATCTCCTGCTCTGCCTCGCCGGCGCAGTCGTGCTCGGCTTCCTGGGCATGGATCCGCTGACGTCGATCGCGGCGAGCATAGCCACGATAGGCAACGTAGGCCCTGGCTTCGGTGACGTCGGCGCCACGGACAACTACGGGTGGATGTCAGACCCCGCGCTCATCGTGCTCTCCTTCTTCATGCTGGTCGGCCGGCTCGAAATCTACACGGTGCTACTGCTCTTCCACCCCGAGACGTGGAAGGCTCGGCGCTCGTTTCACTAGAAGGCTACTTGGTCCCGAAAAGTCGATCGCCCGCGTCCCCGAGCCCCGGCAGGATGTAGCCGACGTCGTTGAGCTGCCGGTCCAGAACGCCTGTGAAGAGCGCCACGTCCGGATGGACCTCTGCCAAGGCGCGCACACCTTCTGGGGCCGCGACCAAGCACATGTAGGTGATGCTGCGCACGCCCCTGCTCTTCAGCCGCGCGATCGCCGCAGAAGCGGACCCGCCGGTCGCGAGCATGGGATCGACGACGAGGAAACGCCGCGCTTCGGGCTCGCTCGGCACTTTGAAGTAGTACTCGACGGGCTGTAGAGACTCTTCGTCGCGCGCCAGGCCGACGTGCCCGATCCGTGCGCCGGGGATGAGGCGCAGCACACCTTCGACCATACCAAGCCCCGCCCGCAGCACCGGCACGACCACGAGTTTCTTGCCCGCGATGCGATGCCCGGTCATGGTCTCGAGCGGCGTAACGACTTCGACCTCCTCTTCCTCGAGCGTACGCGTCACCTCGTACGCCATGAGCATCGCGATCTCTTCGACGAGCTCGCGGAAGAGCTTCGTGGGCGTATCGACCGAGCGCAGCAAAGCAAGCTTGTGTCGGATGAGCGGATGGTCGACCACGGTGAGGTTGGGAAGCTCGGACATGATCACCTCTTGATGGACAGAGCCACCAGGCTCTTTCGTTCGTCGGGCTCGAGCTCGCGCCACGCACCCGCCTCCAGATCTCCGAGGTTGACGGTGCCGAAGCGGAGTCGGACGAGCCGACTTACGCCATGCCCGATCTCGAGCATCATGCGTCGAACTTCTCTCTTCCTGCCTTCGGTCAGGACCAACCGGAGTGTGGTATCGTGCGCTCCGCGCTCGACGATCCGGGCCGAAGCCGCCCTGGCTGGGCCGTCCTCGAGATCGACGCCAAGCGTCAGAGCCGCCAGGCTCGCCCGACCCACTTCACCATTCACCACAACCAGATACTCTCGCTCCACGCCGCGGCTGGGATGCTGGAGTCTGTTCGCGACGTCTCCGTCGTTGGTCAGGAGCAGCAGTCCCTCCGCCGGTCGATCGAGCCGGCCCACGTAGCGCAACGCCCCCAGCTCGGGCGGCAAGAGATCGTACACGGTCCTGCCCCCATGCGGATCGCTCCTGGTCGTGAGCACCCCCGGCGGCTTGTGGAACGCGATCCATCGAACTTCGGCGCCCGTGACCAATTCGCCGTCCACCTCTACAGTGTCGCGACCCTGCACCACGCAGACACCCAACTCTCGCACGACCTTCCCGTTCACGCGGACTCGTCCTGCGAGCATCAACCGCTCAGCTTCCCGCCGGGACGCGCGTCCCGCACGAGACAGGTACTTCTGGACGCGGATCCCTTCGGACACCGCCTGTTAGTGTCCTATCCCAGAAGTTCGCCGGCATTCAGGCACCGATGCATCCACCCTGGCTGCGTTGCTCCTCGACCCACGCCTGCGGCGCGGGTGCCCCATAGCCCTGCTATTCCTCGTCGTCGCGCCTTGGGGCACCGCTCGCCGAAAGGCGAGTGGTCGCGGCGCCTCGGCACCCTCGGTGCACGCCGAACTTCTGGGATAGGACACTAGTCGACCGAGTCGGTTCGAGAGTCGTCTTCGTCGCCGATATCCGGCTCGGCGGGCTCCTGCGGCTCTTCTGATCGCCCCTCGTCCACATCGGCCGTCGGGGCGTCGCTGTCCGTGGCTCCGTCGCCGAGCGGCAGCCGCTCACGCAGAATTATCGGAAGCTCCTCCGGGCGGGGCAGACCTTCGAGGGACTTGAAACCGAAGTGTTCGAGGAAGTGCGTCGTGGTGCCGTACAAGAGGGGCCGGCCGAGCCCCTCCCCTCGTCCGACTACGTCGATCAGGCGGCGATCTTGCAAAGTACGGATCACGCCGGAGGCCCCCACTCCGCGGACGTACTCGACCTCCAAGCGCCCGATCGGCTGGCGGTATGCGATGATCGCGAGCGTCTCGAGCGACGGACCCGAGAGCCGCGCCGGGCGTGGGACATTGTCGAAACGCTCCAGATACGGTGCGTATTCGGGGCGCGTCAGGATCTGATAACCCCCCGCGACCTCCACGAGCTGGAAGGCCCTTTGTGCGTCATCGTACTCCGCCTGCAGCGACTGGAGCGCCTCTTCGACTCGGTCTTCATCGAGCAGCTCGTCCGCGCGCGCAATCTCGTCGGGGCTAAGGGGAGCATCCGACGCAAAAAGGACCGCTTCCACGATTTGCGGTGCGTTCAAGCTTCCGCTCCTTCATCAGCTTGAGCTTCGGGGCGAGGCTCCTCGGGAGCCTCGACTTCGGCCAGAAGCCCCTCCTCGACTTGCTCGTTCCTGCGATAGATCCACAACTCGGAGAACGGCCGCGTCTGGCGCAGGAAGAGCACACCGCGGCGTGTCAGCTCGAGACTGGCCAGGAACGTCATCACCCCGTGCGTGCGATCCTTGAAGCCGGCCAGCAGGCGCGTGAACTCGACCCGGGACTCATGCTTGAGTGCGTCCAGGATCAGAACGACCTTGGCCTGCATCGACACCGTACGGATCGTGATTCGGTGCTCCCGCTGCCGGGGAACAGGCATCTCGACCAGAAGGGCAGCGGCGTACACCTCATCCCAGGTGGTCTCGAGTGGGACCTCGGCCTGAGGCATCTTCGGGCGCAGCGGGATGTATCCCTTACCGAATCGACGGCCCCGATCCGCCTCCGCGACTCGCAGACGCAACGAGATCTCGCGAATCTGCTCGTACTCGAGCAGCCGACGCACGAGCTCCGCTCGGGGGTCTCCTTCCTCCTCCTCCTCGACCGAGCGCGGCAGGAGCATCTGCGCTTTGATGTGCACGAGCGTCGCCGCCATCTCCAGGAATTCCCCGGCTCCATCCAGGTCGTGAGCGTCCAATCCCCGGATCGCCTCGAGGAATTGTTTGGTGATGGTCGAGATCGGGATCTCGAAGATGTCGATGTCCTGCGACCGGATGAGGTGCAACAGCAGGTCGAGCGGCCCCTTGAAGCGCTCGAACTCGACCAGGAAGAAGCCCTCGCGCTCGGTGGCCCTCTCGGCGACCGTCAGATCCATAGGCGAGCGAACTCGGTGGCGAGCCCAGCGAAGAACGTCACCGGCCAGAGGAGGTACCTGAACACACCCGGAAAGAAGAAGAGCAGCCCCATCATGATGAGCAGCCCGTGGCGTCCCGCCTCCCGGTAGCGCATCGCCAGCGGCCTCGGCAGCACATGGAAGAGAACGTGCGAGCCGTCCAGGGGAGGGATCGGAATCAGGTTGAAGAACGCGAGCACGAGGTTGATGAGCACGCCATAGTACGCGGCTTGAGCCGCCAGCGCCGTGGCACCGCCTAGGGAGCCGAGGCTGCTCTGGGCCTTGAATGCGATCGCCAAGCCGAACGTCGACAGAACCGCGAGACCCAGGTTCGACACGATCCCTGCCATCGAGACGCGGATGTCACCCCAAACCGGGCTCCGGTAGTTCGCGGGATTCACCGGCACCGGCTTCGCCCACCCGAACAAGAAGCCACTCCCGGTGAAGTGCAGCACGAGCGGAACGATCACGGACCCGATAGGGTCGAGGTGCGGCAACGGGTTCAGCGTGATCCGCCCGAGTCGGTCCGCGGTGTCGTCACCCTCCCGGCGAGCCTGCCAGGCGTGCGCGACCTCGTGCACTACGACCGAGAAAATGAGGACGGCGATGAGAAGGACGACTTCCATGGTGTGCTTAAGCTAACTCCTCGATACCCGTTGATCCCACAATGCGTCGGTTCTAGCTTTGTTGGCTCATAACCGAACGAAATGACCGCGCCACGAGGGACGCATGCCGAACATCAAGAGCGCCAAAAAGCGGATGGGGTTGAGCGCCGTGGCTCGGGCCAAGAACCGGTCCGAGCGCGCACGCATCCGCACGGCCATCAAGAGGGTCCGCGGGGCGCAGTCCGCCGAAGAGGGTCAGGCTCACCTCCGTGATGTCGTCGCGATGTTGGACCGCGCGGCCACGCAACGTCTCTACCACCCGAATCGGGCAGCCCGCGTGAAAGGTCAGCTCGCGCGCCACGTCAACTCGCTCACCTAGCAGCTTCCCAGACGGTCTTCCCTCCGACGATCGTGCGCGCGGGGGCTCCCCTCAGCTTCCAACCGGCGAACGGCGTGTTCCGACTCTTCGACAGGAACGCAGCCGCATCGACCGTCCACTGCGCGTCGAGATCGAGCACAGAAACATCGGCGACGCTGCCCTCCGCGAGCGTGCCACCCGGCAGCCCGAAGGCCCGCGCAGGCTGACAGCTCATGCGCTCGACCATCGTGGCGAGGTCGATCACGCCCTCGTTCACGACCCTCGTAAGCACGATGCCAACCGCGGTCTCCAGCCCCACGATCCCGTTCGGGGCGTCGTCGAACGCCGCCTCCTTTTCGTCATAATGGTGCGGCGCGTGGTCAGTTGCGATGGTGTCGAGCGTGCCGTCTGCCAGCCCCGCTCGCACTGCGTCTACGTCCGCTTGCGCGCGTAGCGGCGGGTTCATCTTCGCTTCGGTCCGGTAGCCGTCCACCGCCGCCTCGGTGAGCACGAGGTGGTGCGGCGAGGCCTCGGCCGTAACGTGCACACCCCTGGCCTTGGCCTGCCGGATCGACTCCACCCCGAGGCGCGTCGAGACGTGCTGCAGATGGATGTGACCCCCGGTCAGCTCGGCGAGCAAGATGTCACGGAGGATGTGGATGTCCTCCATGGCGTTCGGCTTCCCGGTAAGGCCGAGACGGGTTGACACGAGCCCCTCGTTCATCTGCCCGGAAACCGATAGGCTGGTGTCCTCCGGATGATCTGCCACGGGAATTCCGAACGTCTGCGCGTACTCGAGCGCGAGGCGCATCAGACCCGAGTTCATGACCGGACTCCCGTCGTCCGTGATCGCCACCGCTCCGGCGTCGACCATCTCACCTACCGGGGCGAGACGCTCCCCCGCGCGTCCCACGGAGATACAGCCGACGGGGTATACCCGCGCCGCGCGTGCCCTCCGTCCCTCGGCAGCAACGAACCCGACCGCGGCGGGATCGTCCATCGCGGGTTCGGTGTTGGGCATCGCACACACTGCGGTGAACCCTCCGGCCGCCGCTGAGCGAGCCCCGGTAGCAATCGTTTCCTTGTGTTCTCCGCCGGGCTCACGCAGGTGCACGTGCACGTCGATCAGTCCAGGGATCACCAAGAGGCCTCCGCAATCAATGACTTGCGCGTCCTCGGGGGCAGCGATGTCCTCGCCGAGCGTGGCGACGACGCCGTCGGCGAGCAGGACGTCCCGAACGCCGTCCAGATCCTGGCTTGGATCGAGAACTCGTCCCCCGCGGAGCAGAAGCTTGTGACTCACGCTTCTCCTCCCTGCTTCGCCGCTTCAGCGCTCTCGAGCTGGCCACCTGCGAGCAAGTACAGGACCGCCATGCGGATCGCGACGCCGTTCGTGACCTGATCCAGAATGACCGAGTGAGGTCCGTCCGCCACGTCGGAATCGATCTCCACGCCTCGGTTCATCGGGCCGGGGTGCAGGATGAGGACATCCCTCGGGGCGGCGGCGAGCCGCTTGGACGTCACACCCCAGATGCGGTTGTACTCCCGGAGGCTCGGCACGAAGCCGCCCTCCATTCGCTCGAGCTGTAGCCGCAGCACGTTCAACACGTCCGCCCACTCGGTCGCTTCCTCGATCCGTGTGAAGACCTTCACGCCCAACTCTTCGATCGCAGGTGGCAGGAGCGTCGGCGGGCCACAGACCGCCACTTCCGCACCCAGCTTGACGAGCCCGAAGATGTTCGAGCGGGCGACACGCGAGTGCAGGATGTCCCCGACGATGCAGACCTTCAGCCCCTCGATGCGTCCCAGATGGTCACGGATCGTCAGGAGGTCGAGCAGCGCCTGCGTGGGATGCTCGTGCCGGCCATCACCTGCATTGATGACGTTCGATGGAATTCGCTCTGCCAGGAAGCGCGCCGCGCCGGAGGATCCGTGCCGTATGACGACCATGTCGATGCGCATCGCCTCGAGGTTGCGTGCCGTGTCGACGAGCGTCTCGCCCTTCACCACCGAGGAGTCACTCGCCAAAATGTTCACGGTGTCCGCGCTGAGTCGCTTTTCAGCGAACTCGAACGAGACGCGCGTCCGGGTCGAAGCCTCGAAGAAGAGATTGACGATGGTTTTTCCCCGCAGGACGGGAACCTTCTTGATGCGACGCTCCGAGATTTCCTTGAACGGCTCTGCGGTGTCGAGAATCGTGAGAATCTGTTCACGAGAGAGGGGCTCGAGGCCGACGAGGTCTTTTCCTAGAGAAGAGACCGTCGAATTCACCGAGGCTCCGGGGTACCGTGCACGATCTCTACGCCGAGGCGCCCGTCCAGCTCCGGCACGAGCACGTCGACACGCTGATTCTCCATCACGGGAACCTTCCGACCCACAATATCCGGCTGGATGGGGAGCTCCCGTCCTCCTCGGTCGACCAGGACGCAGAGGTAGATCCGTCTCGGCCGACCCCAGTCGGTGAGTTCGTTGAGCGCCGCGCGGGCGGTGCGACCCGTGTAGAGAACGTCGTCGACGATTACTATGTTCTGGTCGTCGATACCGTTCGGGGGGAAGTCCGAACCTCCGATGACCGGTCTCGGGCCGATCGCCATCAGGTCGTCTCGGTACAGGGTGATATCGATCGAGCCGGACGCCACGACATCGCCGGAGGCGGCCTCGATCTCGTCGCGGAGAATATCGGCGATCTGCGTGCCTCGGCGGTGGATGCCCATGAGGATGAGGCCCTCGGTACCCCCGTTCCGCTCCACGATCTCACGGGCCATACGGGCGACGGCCCGGTGGACGTCGGCCTCGTCCATCACGTGGATGCGGTTGTCTTCGGCCATGTACGGCGGGGCTGGGGGCCTGCTGGGGGCCTACACGGGCCTACAGCGGCGTGGGCGGCGCTAAGTTCGGCCCTAGGCGGCCTACGGTCAACGACCCGGTCGGCCGTCGGCGCACGCCCTGTCACCGGCAGGTCGTATTGCTCATCATTGCGCCCCATAATTCCGACCCATATGGAGGCAGCAGGCCTCCGACTCAACCCGGATCTCCGTTCCATGCGCTTCTTCCGACTGGCCGCTCTCATTTCGCTCGCCTCGCTTCCCGGGAGTGTCGGGGCCCAAGAGCTTTCGGACCCGCCGTCGGTCATCCTAAAGGGTGTTCCCTTTCAGCTCACGGTGCTGGGCGGGACGGAGCCGTCGGCGTTCTACGAAATCCGGACCGCAACCGGGACTGTGCTCGCCGGGGGAACCGTAGAGGCTCACGGCTCCGCGACGGCGATCGACCTGTTGATCACGTCGAGTGACGCGCTGCCGCTCCAGATTCGGATCGGTGATAGCACCCAGGAGCTCGATGTCACGCTCACACCCCCCTGGTTTTCGCTGTTGCCGCCCATCATCGCGATCGCTCTCGCGCTGATCTTCAAAGAGGTGATCACCGCCCTGTTCGCGGGCGTGTGGCTCGGGGCACTCGCGGTGGCCGGATTTAATCCACTGACGGCGACGTGGCGCCTCATCGACCAGTTCGTGGTGCCGGCTCTCGGCAATACCGACGACGGTCATACGCAGGTCGTGGTCTTCTCGCTGCTGCTCGGGGGCATGGTCGGCATCATCGCACGCAACGGTGGCACGATGGGCATCGTCAAGGCGGTCACCCCGTTTGCGCACAACGCGCGGCGCGGCAAGCTCGCCACCGCGGCGGCGGGGCTCGCGATCTTCTTCGACGACTACGCGAATACGCTCATCGTCGGGAACACGATGCGGCCCATTACCGATCGCTTGAAGATCTCGCGGGAGAAGCTGGCCTACCTCGTCGACTCGACCGCGGCTCCAGTCGCGGCACTCGTCCCGATCTCGACTTGGGTCGGATACGAGATCAGCCTCATCGCCGACGGACTTCGGATCGCGGCGGAGCAGAACCCGGCGGGCGCGGATGCTCTGCTCGCAACAAGCCCGTTCTCGATCTTCATCCAGACGATCCCGTTCCTGTTCTATCCGCTGCTGACTATCGTCTTCGTGCTACTGACCTCTGCACTGAACAAGGACTTCGGACCGATGGCAGCGGCCGAGCGCCGGGCCGCCACCGAGGGACACCTCTACCGACCGGGTGCGACACTGGCAACCGACACATCCTCGCACTTGATGCAAGCAAAGGACGGCGTGCCGCACGTTTGGTGGAACGCAGGAATCCCGGTCATGACCGTCATCGTCGTCGTACTCGTGGGCCTGTACACGACCGGCAGCGCGAGCGCCGGTCCCGATGCCTCCTTGATGGACATATTCGGGGAGGCTGATCCATTCGCCACGCTCCTGTGGGGCTCCCTCGCGGGCTGCCTGATGGCGATCCTACTCTCCGTCGGCCAAAAAGCCCTGACGACTCAGGAGTGCATCGACGCGTGGCTCGGTGGCATGAAAGCGATGATGATCGCGATGATCATTCTCACGCTCGCCTGGTCGCTCGGTGCGGTCACTGAGGAGCTCGGAACCGCCCAGTACCTGTCGCAGCTACTCTCCGATCGGGTTGCGCTGGAGCTGATCCCGGTCATCGTCTTCGTGCTTTCCGGAGCGATGGCTTTCGCGACGGGGACGTCGTGGGGGACCATGGCGATCATGCTGCCCTTGGTGATCCCGCTCACGGTCGCGCTCGGAGGTGCTGCGACGTACCCGGGCGGCGAGCAGATGAACATCCTGCTCGGTGCGATCGCGTCGGTGCTCGCGGGAGCGATCTTCGGAGATCACTGCTCTCCGATCTCGGACACCACGGTACTCTCGTCCACGGCTTCCGCCTGCGACCACATGGATCACGTCCGTACCCAGTTACCCTACGCGCTGCTCGTGGCGGTCGTCGCCATGCTGATCGGCAGCATCGGGACCGCGTATGGACTGCCCTCGTGGGTCGCGCTCGGGGGTGGTGCCGCGGTGCTTTTCCTCTTCCTGCACTTCCGAGGGGAGGCCGTCTCGCCCTAAAGAGCCGAACTTCGCGCGACCGATACGCTCGAGCAGCGATGCGCCGCCGCTGGGGGAGCCCGCGGTCACCGCCCAATCGTACGAGAAGAGGATGACGCCTCCGGCACCTTCCGAGCGCGCGAGATCGATCTTCTCAAGCGTCCCTTTCTCCGTATCCAGATAAGCACCGATCCCCGCCCAGAGCCGTGCACGCGGTCCGGCCGCCTCGCGACCCGCACGGATGAAGCGCTGAAAGCGATCGTTGTCCACCGTGTACGCCATCGGGACGGCAACGTCGAGGATGCCCTCTTCGAGCCAGCTCGGCCAATCTTGAAATCGATTGTGGAAGGCGTCGTCTTGATTGGCGAACACCGCCGCCGAGATGACCATCCTGGGCCGCCTCGACTTGACCCCCCGGTAGATCCTCCGAACCAAGTCGGTGATGTGCATTCGCCGAAACTCGTCCCACTCGCCCGGTAGCGCGTCGACAAAGGCATATGGGTCGTCCCTCGCGGCAGCCTCCAGTGCGTGCCTTCGGGCCGCCGGCAACCGCACGCCCACCCACACCTGGAACCGCTCCAGCGCGCCAGCGGAGTAGTCGAAATCCCCGGACGGGAAGCGTATGTAGTCGAAATGGATCCCGTCGAGGTCGTACCGGTCCGTGAGGTCCATCCACACGTCGTACACATGGTCCTTCACTTCCGGATGCGAGGGGCTCGAGTACAGGCCCTCGACCGTGCCGGAATTGTCCCGGGCGTACTGGAGAAGGCGTTCCTCGTAGCTGGCTTCGCTCGGGTCTGCCGTGTACAACTCACGCCCGAGGGCCAGGGGGACCGCCAGCCACTCCGGATGGGCGTTCACGAGGTGTCGTGGACTGCGCGGCAGAGCGTCGGACCCCCACACGAGGTGCGTGTTCACCCAAGCGTGAACTGCGATACCGTGGGCATGCGCTTGCCTGATGGCGAGGCCGAGCGGATCAAAGTCGGGCCCATCGGTCACGGTCTCAGCCCTCGGTTCCAGCCGCGAGTCGTAGAACGCGTCCGCCCGGCCGCGAATCTGCACGAGGATGGTGTTGAATCCGGCTGCGGAGGCGCGCTCGACCATCTCTCGGACCTCACGCGCGCTGGTCATGGTCGAGCGCACGACCCAGAGTCCCCGCACCTCCTCGAAGCGTCTGACGGGCTGAACGAGGGGCAGAAGAACCGGGTCGTCCGAGCGGGGCCCTCGCGGCTCACCAGCGGGTGCGAGCGGTGTCGTTCCGACGACCGAGCAGCCGAACAGCCCGAGTACTCCCACGAGGGCGCCCTCCTTCAGCCGTGGGATGAAACTCACCCCCTGCGTGCTCGGAAGAAGCGCTTGAGTAGCTCGGACGACTCGTCCCGAAGAACACCACTCGTCACTTCACAACGGTGGTTCAGTCGTTCGTCCTGAAGCAGGTTTTCGAGGGAGCCCGCCATGCCGGCTTTGGGGTCGGGAGTCGCGAAGACCACGTGCGGAATGCGTGCCAGCACGATCGCGCCCGCACACATCGCGCACGGCTCGAGCGTGACGTAGAGCACCGTGTCCAGAAGGCGCCAGTCGCCCACGGCTGCCGAAGCCGCACGAATCGCCAACACCTCGGCGTGCGCGCACGGGTCCGCGTCGCCCACGGTCCGGTTGTGAGCCTCTGAGAGGGCCTCTCCGTCCCGAACGATCACCGCGCCAACCGGAATCTCTTCCGAGTCGACCGCAGCCTGCGCTAGCCGCAAGGCGCGACGCATCCAACGCGTGTGTGCGGGGTCGAGCGCGGGCGACGGCTGCTCAGCCATCGGTCCTCGTTCTAGTGCTGGGTCAGGTTGACCGAAGCTGCGTCGTCCATCCGCCTGTAAAAAGCGGTGACGCGACCGAGAAGATCGAGACGCTCGGCGTCCTCGACGAAACTGTCCTCACCCCCGGCCGTCAACGACTCCAAGCACACGCCCTTCCCGTTGCGCAAGAATCGGTGGTACAACGAGTCGGTACCCACACGCGCGACGACGATGGCGCCGTCGGCGACCTCGTCCACCGTCGCGGGCGACACCAGAACGAAATCACCCTCCGCGACGCCGAGGACAGCGAGATCGCCCGCTTTGGCCTTCACGATGAAGCACCCCCTCTCCCCGCCCATGCGGCGATCGATGGACAGGTGCATGTAGGCGTCCCAAACACCGTGAGCTTTCGGCACCTCGCTGTAGCAAGGAACGGAAACCGTCTCCGCGCTGAGATCCACGTGGAGAATCTTTACGCCGCGCGAGCGCGAGGGATCGCGCTCCAAGAAACCCTTGTTCGCAAGCGCCTGCAGGTGTTCCGAGACCGTCTTGGTGCTCTTGATGCCAAACCGCTCTCCGATCTCACGGATGGAGGGCTGGTACGTATTCGACCGCAGATACTGGACCATGAAGTCGAGGATCTTCCGCTCGATCTCGCTGAGCGGCTCGACCCGGCGACGAGTGGTCGGAGCTTCGCGCGGTGTGATGGTGCTGGAACGGACCAACTGGAACCCCGGAGTACGGTGAATCCGCCCAAATTCAGCGGCAAAGTCTATCCTAATGCTCGCGTCTCAACAGTGTCAAGAAAGTGTTTCACTCAGAGGTCACGAGTCCGTTCGATGCCCCGTTCGATCCGGTGGAGCGAGCGGTCCCTTCCAAGCAGCACGAGTACCTCGAAAATTCCGGGGCTCGACATGCGTCCCGTGAGCGCCACGCGCAGCGGGTGGATCAGCTTGCCGGCGCCGATACCGAGTCCTTCGGCCAAGCCACGCAGGCCCTCTTCCAGCTTCTGTTCCGTCCAGTCGGCATCCGCCCAGAGCGCGGCGAGGCTTTCGAGGCGATCGCGAGCTGCTGCGGGATCCTTCGCCCAATGCTTTGCTATCGCCTTGTCCTCGTATTCGAGGCGGTCCGTCGTGAACGGCACAGCCTGGTCCGCGAGATCATCGATGGTACGGGCGCGGGTCTTGATCAGATCGATGAGGCGGCTCATCCACGCGGCGTCCTCGAGCCGAGCCCGATCGACCCCCGAGACCGCCTCGAGACGCGCGCCAACCGTCCCGAGCAACTCGGAAGCCGGCTTCTCGGCGAGGTGTTTTCCGTTCAGCCACATGAGCTTGTCCAAGTCGAAGACCGCGCTCTTCTTTAGCACCCGCTCCATCGAGAACGCCGCCACCAGCTCGTCCAGCTCCATGACTTCGCGGTCGTCGCCAGGACTCCACCCGAGCAGTGCCAGGAAGTTGACCATCGCCTCCGGAAGCAGCCCCTGCGAGCCGTACTCGCCGACAGCCGTCGCCCCGTGGCGCTTCGACAGCCGCTTGCCGTCCGGCCCCAGGATGAGCGGGACGTGCGCGAATACCGGCTCGGGGAGCCCAAGCGCACGGTAGAGCAGCACCTGCTTGGGCGTGTTGGAGAGGTGGTCGTCACCGCGGATCACATGGGTGATCTGCATGTGCGCGTCGTCCGAGACGACGGCCAGATTGTATACGGGCGTGCCGTCCCCGCGCAGGATGACCAGGTCGTCGATGTCGTCGTTGCCGAAGCGCATGTCTCCGTGCACCAAGTCGGTGAAGCGAGTCTCGCCCTCAGGCACCCGAAAGCGGACCGCAAACGCTTCCCCGCTGGCGGCGCGCTCACCGGACTCATCCTCTCCCATGAAGTCCGCCTTCTCCCGGGCGACACGGCTGGCGTGCACACGCCGCTCTTCGGCCTCGGCTCGAATCGCGGCGGGATCGGCGAAGTCCCGGTATGCCTTGCCCTCTTCGAGGAGTCGCAGCGCGTCCGCCCGATGCCGCTCAACGCCCTCGCTCTGGAACAGCGGGCCGATGTCCCAGTCGATGCCGAGCCAAGCCAGACCGTCGAGAATCACCTGGGTGTGTTCATCACTGGATCGCTCGCGGTCCGTGTCCTCGACGCGCAGAACGAAGACCCCGCTCTCCTTACGGGCGAGCAGCCAATTGAAGAGCGCGGTTCGCGCTCCGCCTACGTGCAGGTACCCCGTCGGCGACGGAGCGAAGCGTACACGCAGAGTCACCCTTCTAGACTCGCAGTGAGCAGCCCCCGCACCGCCTTGGGGTCCGCCGCCCCGCGCGTGGCCTTCATGACCTCACCGACGAACAGGCCGATCAGCTTCTTCTTGCCCGCACGGTACTCGTCGACCTTTTCCGGCCACGCCGCGAGCACCTGGTCGATCGCCGACTGCAGCGCTTCATGGTCGTCGACCTGCTCGAGCCCCATCTCGGCGACTAGCTCTGCGGGATCGCCGCCCTGCTCGACCATTCTGGCGAGCACATCCTTGGCGGCTCGCCGCGAGACCCCGCCGCTCGCCACCAGCGCGGCCAACGAACCGAGAGCCTCACCGCCAAACGGTAGCTCCGCCAAGGCACGATCGCCTGTCAGCCCACGCAGGTCGGTTACCATCCAGGCGGCGACCTCGCCGGGCTCGTCATGCGCCCGGAGCGCCGCCTCGAAGAAGTCACCAGTCGCGTGAGACGCACTCAGCAGATCGGCATATTCGGTACTCAAGCCCAGCTCGGTCGAGTAGCGCTCGAAGCGCGCCGCGAGCGCGGGGTCGGCGGTCCGAGCCGCGGCACGTCGCTCGCTCAGCGCGGGGCGCTCACCCGGAGCAGGACCGGTCGACTCGTCGGAGGAGCTGGGCTTCGCCGTCAGGCTCGAAATGGACGGCTCCGGGACGGACGGCTGCTGCGTTGCCGAGACCTTCCTCCCCCAGCTGTCTTTGAGCGTAACAATCCGGTTGAAGACGAGCCTCCCATCCGTCCCGTCCACCGGGTCACGCCAGAAGTATCCCGTACGCTCGAACTGATACCGGGTATCGGTGGGATCGTCCGCCACGGAGGGCTCGACCTTGGCACCATCGATGACCTTGACCGACTCCGGATTGACCAGCGCGAGCAAGTCGACCGGCTCGTCCTCGTCCGCCTGTGGCGCCTCGTCTAGGAAGAGGCGGTCGTACAGGCGCACCTCTGCGTCCATCCCGTGCTCGGCCGAGACCCACTGGACGGTGCCCTTCACCTTTCGCCCATCCGGCGTGTCGCCACCCCGCGTCTCGGGGTCGTAGCTGCATCGTAGCTGCGCGATCGTCCCTTCGGCGTCCTTCACGACTTCCTCGCATCGGATGACGTACGCGTATCGGAGCCGTACCTCGCCGCCGGGCACGAGGCGCCGGAAGCCCTCGGGTGGATCTTCCTCGAAGTCCGAACGCTCGATGTACAGCTCCCGGGAGAAGGGCACGCCCCTCGACCCCTGCAAAGGCACGTCGTGGGGGTAATACGGTGCTTCAAGCACCTCTCCGGGGCCCTCGGCGTAGTTGGTGAGCACGATCTTGAGCGGATCCAGCACCGCCATCACCCGGGGCGCGGAGTGGTTCAGCACCTCGCGGATCGCGAAGTCCAGCTTGGCGACGTCGATCGTCGACTCGGTGCGCGCGATTCCGACCATGTTCACGAAGTTGCGGAGCGCCTCGGGCGGTACCCCGCGACGCCGAAGGCCGCGGATGGTGGAGAGCCTCGGGTCGTCCCACCCGGATACCAAGCCTGCCTCCACCAGCGGGAGAATCTTCCGCTTGGAGAGCACCGCGTTCTCGACCTCCAGCCGCGCGAACTCGTACTGGTGCGGGCGTGGCTCCTCGAAGCCGACCCCCTCCAGTACCCAGTCGTACACCACGCGGTTGTTGGTGAACTCGATCGAGCAGAGCGAGTGCGTGACGCCTTCGATGGCGTCCTCTATGCAGTGCGCGTAGTCGTAGAGCGGATAGATGCACCACTCGTCACCCTGCCGGTAGTGATGCGCGTGCCGGATCCGGTACAGCACCGGATCGCGCATGAGCATGTTCGCCGACGCCATGTCGATCTTGCCGCGCAGCACGTGGGCACCGTCTTCGAACTCGCAAGCGCGCATGCGGCGGAAGAGGTCCAGGTTCTCCTCGACGGAGCGGTTTCGGTAAGGGCTCTCGACACCGGGCTCCGTGACCGTGCCTCTGCTCTCGCGAATCTGCTCTCCGGACTGTGAATCGACGTACGCCAGTCCCTTCTCGATCAAGACCTCGGCGAAGTCGTACATCTGCTCGAAGTAGTCGGACGCGAAGTAGAGGTATTCACCCCAGTCGAAGCCGAGCCAGTGAATGTCGTCCTGCATGGACAGGACGTACTCCTCGTTCTCCTTCTCCGGATTGGTGTCGTCGAAGCGCAGGTGGCACCGCCCGCCGAAGTCCTCCGCGATGCCGAAGTTCACGGAGATTGCCTTCACGTGGCCGACATGCAGGTAGCCGTTCGGCTCCGGCGGGAAGCGCGTGACGACACGACCGTCATAGCGTCCGCTCTCCACGTCCGCCTTCACGATCTGGCGAATGAAGTCCGTCGCCGGGCTATCGCCCTTGTTGGTGCTCATCGTCGAAGTTAGCCCTAGAGCCCGGCAGGGCGAAAAAAAACCGGGGGCCCCCGAAGGCCCCCGGTTCAGTCTCGAATCAGAGCGTCTATCAGCTCAGAGCGTCTATCAGCGCCGTCCGCCTCTGGGCTTTGCGGTCCTGCCCCCACCCGACGACCCGCGGGACGATCCGGCGCTGCTTGCACCGGACGAGCCACGCGACGGTCCCGCGCTCGCGCCACCACCGTTGCTGCCACGCGCGCCCGCAGAACTCGATCCGCCGCTCCGTCGATAGCCTCGGCCGTTGACTACGCGACCGCGATCCGGGGAGGGGATGCGCTCCACGACAACCGGCGTGTAGTAGCCCCCACCGTAGCCGTAGCCATACCCGGAGCCAAACCCGGAGCCAAACCCATAGCCGAACGGGCTGCCATAGAAAGAGCTGAACCTTCCGGGGGCGTACCCGAAAGAGCCGTACCCGAAGGAGCCATAGTAGAACGGATCCCAGAAGAAGGAGCGAGCTCCGAAGAAACCACGCATGCCGTAGCCGTAGGCGTCCCCGACGCGAGCGCCACGAAGCTCACCGCGGCCACGAGTACGGGCATCCGCATTCGCGTCGATCGAGAAGGTCTCGGGGTACGTGACCGCGACCACCACATCGATGATGCTCTCTTCGACTCCGTCGTCGGCGAGCTCGATCAGGGCGTCCGCGTCGAGAGCGAAGCGCTCCCCACGGGCCGCGACCCAAGCTTCGACCGCCTTGGTGTCGATTCTCTGCGCAGCCTCACGCACGTTGGCCAAAGTGATGCGACGAGACGCCGACATCCTAGCCGAGCTCACCGCAAAGCCCAGACCTTGTGTCGCGTCGTCGACACCCGCTTCCGCCATGCGTTCCGGGCCGACGAGTTGGTACTCCTGGACCCAGGCAACCTGCTCTCCCCCAACATCCACCGAGCGTACGTCGAGCCACTGCGTGGGTGCGGTCAGGGACATGACACCAGAGGAAACTCGCGGGAGACCTTCACCACAGACGAACTCGGAATGCGTGAACACGCGTCGGCCATCGGCGGAGAACTCAGCCGTCTCCCAGCCCTCGCACCCTTCCACGCTCCTTGGCCGCTGCTCGCCGTTCGCGACCATGATGTCGCTCGTCGTGACCTCGCCGGCGACGACCGTGAACAGCTCGACGCCGTCTTCCGCCGGGCGAACGCACAGGAGCCCCGACTCGGCCGCCTCCCCGGTCGGTTCCCAGCAACCGAGGAAGGCCATCCAGCGGTAATCCACATCCTGGGCGGCAAGCGGGGCTGTGGTCAACGCGACCGCGAGGAACGCGGCCGAAAGAACGCCCATACCGTAGCGATGTGCCTTCATCATGCTTGTCCCTTCCGGTTAAAACCGGGCCGAAATCCCGACCGTGAACTGAAAGCCGGAGAGGTCCACATCCTCGAAGCCTTCGAAGAATCTTTCATTGATGCCCGCGTCCGCCCAGAGGTACCGACCCTCACCCGTGAGGTACAGGTTCTTGTTGATCGAGAAGTCGAGCCCGGCGAGCAAGTGGAACTGCTTTCCGCTCCCGTCCGAATCGAACCGATCGTCGAAGATATCGAGGCGCGCGTCGTCGGGTAGATTGGTATGGTCCAGCCACTCGCCATCTTCCGCTGTGAAATCGATCCACGCGCCCGTCTGGTCGAAGCGATAGAACGTCAGACCGACGCCGCCACCCACGAACGGACTCACCACGGCGGGCACCCAAGCGAAGCGACCGATCGAGCGCCCGCGGTCCGTAAGGTAGTACTTGGCGCTGAGCGTGACCGGGGTGGTGGTGAACTCCGTGGTCTGTTCGATCGCCAGGCTGTCGAGGTCGAGACAGCACCTGAACTCGGACGGCGTGATCGACCTGGTATGCCCGACGCCGAGCGCAATGTCCACGCGACTCGACACTCGGACCGAGAGCTCTCCACCGTAGTAGGCAGAAGCGAAGTCGCTGTTCTCGATAGTTAGGAATTCCACCGCATGAGCGAAGAGATCGCTTCCCGCGTTCGGCATGGCGTATCCCATGCGGAGTCCCACCGACACGACGGGCTCCTTGAACAGAAAGCCCGGACCTCCCTGCGCCACCGCATCTTCAGGCGGAACCACCGCAAAGAGTGCCGCCACCAAAAGAGCCTGGATCGTCCGTACTCGTTGCGTCGGAGTCATGCTGGATCTCTCCTGTCCCACCACAGTGTCCGTCCTATCGGTACACTTAGCAACCCTCGTGCCACCATTGAATGGCGAAAAAACCACTGCAAAGCAACGGTTGCTCCGCACCACCCATCTCCTCTCTCCAGTGGCCGAGACATCCCGTGTCCCCCGGGATGGACAATGCCGTCAAGCGCGTCGAGCCTTCCCGCGCTCCAAGACGTGGTACGCAGCGGGGGTAATGGTCAGTACAAACAGAGTCGACGACAGAAGGCCACCGATCAGCACAAGCGCAAGCGCGTCCCAAATGTTCGAGCCCGCCGCGTCGCCGAAGAGCACGAGCGGAAGCAACCCCAGCACCGTCGTCGCGGTGGTCATGAGAATCGGTCGGACCCGCTCCAGGGTCCCCTTCACGATCGCGTCTGGTAGCGGAAGCTCCGGACTCTTCCTGCGCACTTGGTTCACGTGGTCCACGAGCAGGATCGCGTTGTTCACCACGATTCCGAACATCATGATCACCCCGACGTACGCCTCCCGCGTGAAGGAGGCCTCGGAGTAGAAGAAGATCAGGTACACGCCAATGAGCGCCATCGGTACCGTGAGGATGACGCACAATGGCTGCAGCAGCGACTCGAAGAGCGCCGCGGTGACCATATATACGAGCAGAAGCGCGAGTGCGATGACCAGCCAGATCTGCGTGCGCTCTTCCCCGCGGATCGAGAATCCCGTGTTGCCCTTCTTCACCGTGTAGCCAGGAGGCACTTCCGTCGACTCGATGATGCCCTCGTGCCAGATATCACCGAGCTTCTGGGGCCCTCGGAACTCATAGGCGACCGTGCGCTCGTACTGCTGGTTCTCCCGACGGATACGCGCGAGCACATCCCGCGCCTCAATGCTCACCACGTCCCCCAGGCGGATGCGCTGGCCGCCGGGCGTGTCGATCAAGATCTCCTGGAGCGCGAGCACGTCCATGTCGACATTGCCCGCGAGCTTCACCTGATATTGGACTTCTTCCCCGCCCAGCTTGACCGTCCCGAGCTGCGCGCTACCGCCCACAGCCTGGTTTATGCTTACCACGAGCTGCTCGACCGTAAGATCATGCTGTGCAAGGCGGTTACGGTCCACGCGTACGACGAACTCTGCCGCCTTGTCACGATTGAACCGGTTCGAGCTGGAGTTCGTGTCAACCTCCTGAACGCGACTGATTCGTTCCAGTCTCCGGCCCAGTGATTCGGCGATGTCCCTGACCTTCTCGTAGTTGTAGCCCAGCACCTGGATCCCGTAGTTGGGCGCGCTGCCGCCGCCCCCGTAGAAGGACGGACCGAACCCGTATACGCGGACGCTCGCTCCGGTGAAGGTGTGGCTGTACGCCACCATCTGCTCCTTGATGGCAACCGGGATCTGCGTGTTCTCGATGGAGTCCGGGAAGGTGATCTCCACGCGTCCGCGCTGGGCGCGCACGTCCGCGGTGTAGCGTTCGACCTCCGGCATCTGCGCCACGCGGTCCTCGAAGTAACGCACGAGTTGGTCGGTGCGCTCGAGGTTCGAGCCCCTCGGAAGCGTGATGTTCACCTGGATGTAGGTGCGGGAGCCGAAGCCTCCACCCCACATCGCCCATGTGTTCACGTACGTGTCGAACAGGTAGTAGGAGCCCCCGAAGCATATCGCCGCCACCGACATCGCAAACCACGGCCAGCGCACGGTGAACGAAACCACATCCGAGTAGAATCGGACATAGAGGGGCTGGCGCGCTTGGGGCTCGCGCCTGGGAGCCCCCCGGCCGGCCTGGAGAAAGCGAGCGGCCAGCGCGGGAATGAACGAGAACGCCACGAAGATCGAAGCCACTAGGGTCAGCGCGACCACGATCGCAAGTGGCACGTAATAGACACGTAGCTCGCCCTGCAGATAGACGAAGGGTACGAAGACGATGAGCGTCGTGGCCGTCGACGCCAGGATGGGCAGCACGACCTCACGAGCGCCGCCCTCCGCAGCGGAGAATGCCTCCTCCCCGCGCTGCCACCTTCGGTACACGTTCTCCAACACGACGATGGAGTTGTCCACGATGAGGCCGAAGCCCATCGCCAGCCCCATCAGCGTGAGCAGGTTCAGCGTCAAGCCACCGAAGTAGATCAGGTTGAGGGTGATCAAGACGCTGAACGCGATCGTCGCGAAGATGAGCGCAGCCGAGCGGAAAGAACGCAGGAAGCCGAGCAGCACGACGAAGATCACGATCGCGCTGAAGCCCGCCCGTTTGCGGAGATCGGTGAGCTGTCGCTCGATATCCTCGCTCTCGTCGTATACGAGGTCGAATTCGGTGCCGTAGGGGCTCAGGCGCTCCAGCTCGGCGAGCCGGGCCTTCACCGCGTCGGCGACGCGCACCGTGTTGACCCCGACGCCCTTCACGACTGTGAAGCCCACAGACGGCCGACCGTCGATCCGCGAGTAGGACTGAGCCTCCTCGTAGGTATCGTGCACGGACGCGATGTCTGAGACGCGGACCGCTGTGCCGCCGACCGCGGTGATCACCGCGTTGCGTACGTCCTCGGCGTTCGCCGGCCGGTTCACGATGGTGATCGTGCGCTGGTCGTCTCCCTCCCGGATCGCGCCGGCCTCCTGAACCAGATCGAGGTCGCGGATACTCTGCCCGACCTCTCGCGGATCCAGACCCAGCGCCGCCAACGCCACCTCGTCGAGGTCGATCTCGAGCCGCCGGTCACGGCCGCCGAACACCCGGACCAGCGCCACGCCACCGACCTGGCCGAGCTCGTCCTGCACCACGTCTTCCAGGTGCTGGCGAAGAGCCTCCGGGGTGTAGGGTCCCGTGAACGTGTAATAGAGGAACGGCTGGCTCTGCTGTTGGAACTCTTCGGGCACGTACTGGCTCACCGTAACCCGATCGACCCCAGGAGGGAGCGCTTCTTCCAGCGTGGCGATGCGTTCGGAGAGATCGAGCCGCGCGAAATCCATATCGGTGTCACGGTCGAACTCGATCCGGATCTCGGCCGTGCCGATGCCCTGCTGCTCGAACGACTCTGAGACGATCTTCTCGACACCCTGGACCTGCTGGATCGTCGCCTCGAGCGGCGCCGTGAGAAACGCCTCGAGCGTCTCGGGCGACGCTCCGCGCCATGT
This sequence comes from Gemmatimonadota bacterium, assembly GCA_022560615.1. Classification (NCBI taxonomy): domain Bacteria; kingdom Pseudomonadati; phylum Gemmatimonadota; species Gemmatimonadota bacterium. The sequence continues at coordinate 67,006 of JADFSR010000011.1, read as the reverse complement.
CCCCGTGACCGTAAGCTGTGGAAGCTGCGTGTCCGGGAGCATTTCGATGGGAATGTTGCGCCAGGCAGCAACGCCGAGTAGCGAGACGGCCGTATACGTCATGGCAACGGCCACAGGTCTTCTCAGGCTCATCCGTATCATCGGCCGAGCCCGGCCGTCACGCGGATGCGCGTGATCTCGACACTCTGGTACACGACCGGCACGACGATCAGCGTGAGAGCCGTGGCCACCACCAATCCACCGATCACCACGATCGCCATGGGCGCCCTCAGGTCCGAGCCGCGCCCGAGTCCCAGCGCCATCGGCGTCAGGCCGAGCACGGTAGTCACGGTCGTCATGATGATCGGACGCAACCGCACTCGTCCGGCTTCGAGGATCGCGGCTCGCAGATCCAGGCCGCGCGACTTGGCCAGGTTGATGAAGTCGACCTTCACGATCGCGTCGTTCACCACGATTCCCACGAGAATGACCGCCCCGATGAGGCTCATCGTATTGAGCCCCTGACCCGTGAGGATCAACGCGAGCACAGCACCGACAAGCGCGAGCGGGACGGACATCAGAATCGTGAGCGGATGCGCGAACGACTCGAACTGCGCTGCGAGAATCATGTAGACCAGGATCAGCGCCAGTCCGAAGGCGAACGCCAGGTCACGGAAGGAACGGCGCATCTCCTCGTTCTCACCGCCGACTTCCCAACGCAGCTCTCGCGTACGTGGGAGCGTCTCGAGCGCGGCTTCGATCTCCCCGATGGCCTGGTCGAGCCCGCCCGCGACCACGTCCGCATACACGGGGATGACGCGCGCTTGTTCTTCTCTGCGGATCTCAGCCGGGCCCACCGCCTCGCGCACGTGCACGAGCTCCCGAATCGGGACCCCCTGGACGCGCAGCCCGTCCAGCGTAGCCCGGGAGTACCGTAGCTCGTCCGGATAGCGGACGACGACGTCGATCTTGCGGTCGAAGTCGACGAACTCCGTGGCGATGTCACCCCGCATGGCGCGATCCACGGTTCCCGCCACCAGCTGCGGATCGATGCCATAACTGGCGCACGCCGCACGATCGATTTCGATCTGGACTTCCAGCTTCCCGAGCTCGGTCCCGATGCGGACGTTGCCCAGACCCATCAACCCGCTCAGGCGTCCCTGGATCTGTTCGGCCAGCGCATACGCCGCGTCGAGGTTCTCGCCGCGCACCCGCACGGCCACATCCGCCTCGGATCCACCCAGCATGGTGCCGAGTGCCGTGGCCTGCCCCGTCTCGACCGAAAGCGCCCCGGGTGGGAAGTTCGACGCCAGCGCCCGCATTCGTTCGGCAACCGGAGCGCTCGCCACACCCTCCCGTACACGGATCTGGAACGTGGCCGTGTGCAACCCCGAAGCCTCTTCCCCTTTCGCATACGCACGCACGTCGCGACCCACGTTGGTGAATACCACGTCGATGTCCGGGTCCGCGAGCGCCGCCGCCTCCACGAGAATCGCGGCTTCGAGCGTAGCATCGAGTGCGGTGCCTGCCTCCAGCTCCAACCGGATGCGGAAGGCCCCCTGATCGACCGTGGGCAGAAGGTCCCTCTGCAGCGTGAACCCCATCGTCACAGTGATCGCCAGCGCAGCTCCCGAGCTGAGGAGCACACGTCCGGGGTGATCGAGGGCCCATTCCAGGACGCGGTGGTAGCGAACTGCAAAGTGATCGAAGAGCCGGTCGAACGCGCGCAGCAGCGGGCCGAACACGTGCCCCAGGAACGCCGCGATGCCCATCCCCCAAAAGCGTAGGAGGGCGAGCGCGAGACGCCAACTGCCACGAACGAAGCGAAACGGAGCCAGCGCGGTGCGCTCGAAGATCCAGAGCGTGGTCCTCAAGAAGCCTGGGGGCCGGCCGCCCGCCGGTGGCGCTGTCGGGCCCGGCTCCTTCCCGCCACCCGCGAACCGCGCGGCCAGAGACGGAAGCAGCGTGAGCGCGACCAGCAACGAGGCGAGCAGTGAGAACGTGACCGCGAGGGAAAGGTCCTTGAACAGCTCCCCGGCCACGCCCTCGACGTAGACGATGGGACCGAAAACCGAGATCGTCGTGAGCGTGGACGCCGTGATCGCCGTCTGCACCTCTTCGGCACCTGCTGCAGCCGCCGTCACAGCATCCTCTCCCAGCTCTTCCCGATGCCGGAAGATGTTCTCGAGCACGACGATCGAGTTGTCGACCAGCATGCCGACGCCGAGCGCGAGCCCCCCGAGGCTCATGATATTCAAGCTCACGCCGGCCGCATCCATGAGCGCGAACGTACCCACCACCGATATCGGGATCGCCAGCGCGATCGCGACCGGATACCTCGGATCTCTCAAGAACAGGAAGAGAACCAGGAACGCGAGGATACCTCCAATGATGAGCGCCTGCACGACGTTGAAGATCGAGTCCGCGATGAAGCTTGCTTGATTGTCCGCAACGTCGATGCGCATGCCCGGATACTCGGCCTGCAACTGCTCGATAACTTCCTCTACTCTCCGGGCCACCCTCACCGTGTTCGCCCCGGACTCCTTGAAGACGAGCAGGCCGACCGCTTCTTCGCCGGCGTACCGGGCGATGGTCTCGCGCTCTGCGAAGCCGTCGACAACGCGCGCGACGTCACTCAGGCGAACGACCCTGTATCCCTGGCTCCCGCCCCCGCCGGTCACACCAGTCCCTGTGGCTGCTCCGCCTCCCTGACCCCCGATCGGCTGACGTGCGACGACCACGTCCGCGATCTCCTCGACCGTCTGGAACTCGCCCAGAGTGCGCAGCGGGTACCGGTACCTGCCCTGTAGGATCGTGCCGCCCGGCGCGCTCACGTTGGCGGCGTCGAGCGCCTGAGAGATTTCGAGGATCGTCACTCCGTACGAGTCCAGCAGGTTGGGGTCGACCTCGACCTGAATCTCGCGGTCGAGCCCACCGGTGACGGCAGCCTCCGCGACCCCATCGAGTTGTTCGAGTCGACGTCGGAACACGGTCTCGGCGAGCTCCTTCGTCTGCCAGAGATCGATGCCGCCGGAGACCGACAAGGTCATGATCGGGTCGGACTCGGGATCGACACGAAGAATCGCCGGCCGCGAGGCGCTCTCCGGCAAGGACTCGCGCACGTTGTCCATGCGCTCGCGCACGTTGAGCATCGCGAAGTCCATGTCCGTGCCCCACGCGAAGCGTAGGGTCACCAGGCTCACACCCTCCCGCGACACAGACGTCACCCGCTCCACACCGGGCGCGGCAGCCGCCTGTCCCTCGATGCGCTCCGTGACGAGCCGTTCGACCTCAGCGGGCGCGACGTCGGGGTACGACGTGTAGATGACGAGACGCGGGTAGCTCACGTCCGGCAGCAGATCGATCGGCAGCCTGACGTACGAGATGCCACCCAGCAAGATGATCGCCAGGAAAAGCATCCAAACCGCTACTGGCCTTCGGGTCGAGGCACCGGGTATGGACACCGCTCAGCGCCCTCCCGAGCCGGACGCAATGGGCGGCGTGCCGCCGCGGACACGGGCTCCCACTGCCTCCTCGAGGGTCAGAACTGCGTCCACGAAGCTGTGCCGGGCGGTGATCACCTGGCGGCGGGTCGTCGCCTCCGAGTCGAAGCTCGATCGCAGGTCCTCGAAGGTACGGGTCCCGATGCGGTACTCCTCACGAGCGAGGCGCAGCGCCTCCTGGGCGATCTCGAGAGACCGCTCTGCGAGGCGAAGTACCTCGTACTGATTCGAGATCTCCAGCACGGCACTGCGCACCGTCTCTTCGATGCGCAGCCTGGCCTCCCGTTCGGCTTCGCGGCCGTTGTCGAGCTGAACCGCGGCCCGTTCCATCGCCTGACGATTCTGGAAGAAGTTGTTGAACATCGGGATGGAGAACTGCACGCGAAACTGGGCCTCCAGCGGCTCGCTGATTCCGACGTCGAATACCGACAAACCCCGCGGCTGGGAACGCCGCCACACGTCGACGCTCATCGACACCGCGGGCCACCAGGAGTTCTGGGCCTCCTGCACTCCGAGGCTAGCGGACTCTATCGAGAGTCTCGATTGCCGGAGCTCGGGGTTCACGACCAGCGCCGAGGCGACCAACTGCTCGACTTCGAGGCCGGACGGATCGAAGATCGGCAGATCCTCATCAGCCAGGGACAGTGATACCCGCTCCTCACTTCCGAGCTGGGTTCGCAAAGCGAGCACTGCTTGCTCGTACGTCGCCCGCTGCTGCTGAAGTTCGAGCAACTGTTGCTCGACCGCGAGTTCGGCGTTGAGCACGTCCACGCGGGTGCGCAGAGCCAGGCTGAACAGCCGTTCGGCAACGGTCATGTCGATCTGCCGCGCCTCTACCAACTCCTCCTCCGCGCGCATGAGGTCGCGTTGCTCGAGCGCGTCCATGTACAGCCGCTGGATCTGGACCTGGAGCCCCGTGAGCGCCCTGACCACACTGAGCTCCCGATCCTCGTTCGTGATGGACTGCCGGCGATGCGCTTGCAATAGCGACCGACCGCGGACATTCCAGTTGAAGGACATCGCCTGCTGGGTGTTTGAGGAGTACTGCCAGTCCGCGGAATCGTTCACGATCGTGTTGCCGAAGTTGTCGTAGCCGACGCGCTGAATGTTGCCGCGGAACCCTGTATCGAAGAGCTGCAGGTTCACCCGCGGCAGCAGCTGATCGAACCATGTCGTCCGCATCTCGATATCGTTCAGCAGCGCGCTGTTGCTCGCCTGCCGGTAGGTCGGGTTGTTCCCCTCGGCGATGTCGAGCGCTGTCGAAAGCGTGAGCCGCAGCGTGTCCGCCGACTGAGCCGCCAACCCGGGGCCGACAAGCCCGGTCGCGATGAGCGCGGCGACGAGCGTCCTGGACCTCATCGGCTCGGCCTTCCCCCGGCGGCTTCCACGTTGTCGACGAGCCGGACCGCCGTGTCGTGCGCCAGATAGTGGTGCCCGTCGATGAGCACGATCTCGCCCGGCTCCACCATGCCGTTCTCCGGGCCTTCCCGGAGGATCTCTACGTGGGTGTCGTTCTCCCGACCCGTGTTGACGTACCGCCACGCCGCTACGCCCACGTTCCCATTCTGTTCGTAAACGAACAGCATGGTGCGCCGCGTTCCTTCCCCGCGCTCCAGGATCGCCGCACGGGGAACCATGACGCGGTCGGGCAGTGCCTCGGCATCCAGGGACACCTCCGCGTACATGCCCGGCTTGATGCGGTGGTCGTGGTTGGGGAGCAGGACAGTGACGCGACCCGTGCGGCTGTCGGGATCGACGACCGGATTGATCGTCTCGATGGAGCCGATGAACGTCTCACCCGGATAGGCCGCGAACTGGACCTCCGCTCGACGGCCCTCTGAGAGGAAGCCGAGCTCGGCTTCGAGGACCTGCACTTCGACCTTGATCGGGTCGAGATCGACGACCGTCATCAACTCAGTGCCGGCGCTCACGTACTGCCCTTCCACCACACGGATGTCGGCGATCCTCGCTGCAAAGGGAGCGGTGACCCGAGAGCGCTCGAGCTGCAACTGCGCCTGCCGGAGAGCGACGTGGCTCTGGTCGAGCCCGCTGCGCGTGCGCGCGATTCGCTCACGCTCGGCCCGAACCGCCGGATCCTCGATCTCGTCATCGAACAGGGTCAACTGCCGGTAGTCCGTCTCCGCAGCGAGCAGATCGGCCTGCGCCTGTGCGACCCCCAGGGCGTACTCGGTGCTGTCGATTTGCAGCAAGGGAGTGCCCTCCGTCACGCGCTGGTTCTCCCGTACCGGGAGCTCCTGCACGACGCCCCCGACCTGAGCGGTGAGCGTCGTCCTGCGAAAAGCCTCCGCCTGTCCGGCCGCGCCGACGCGGATCCAAAGCGTGTCCCTGACCACCTCCGCACCGCCTACGGCTTGAGGCATATCGGCCGAGAACTGGCTGCCACCACTGGTCTCCGGGAGGTCGGCTTCACCCCCTTCCGCGACGTTCCCGGCCTCCGCCTCTCGGGCGAAGCCGCCAAGACGCCACCAGACGCCGACGATGAGGACACCGAAGACAAGCAGCACTGTGACCAAGCTCAGTGTGCGTCTGGAAAAGCTCATGTTACGTCCTCGAGGTGCGGGTTTCTCAGGTGTAGTGGTGGCCTCATCCGACCGTCCGTCCGAAGCGGTCGTCCATAGGACGCGGAACCTTCCCGGGATCGTTGCACCGACAGTTGTAGATGATCATTGCGGAGAGCCGAAAGAAGCCGGATCGGCCGGTCATGGGTCGCTCGCCCCTGACCTTACTCTTCGCCCAGCGCGCCCGCGGATGCGCGACGCGCGTACCTTCTCTTCACGTAGTCGAGAAGGATCTCCTTGAACTCGTCCACGAGCCCGTCGCCCTTGAGGGTCGTGGAGTGTTCGCCGTCTATGTAGACGGGCGCTTTGGGATCCTCGGAGGTGCCCGGCAACGAGATCCCGATATTCGCGTGCTTCGACTCACCGGGTCCGTTCACCACGCAGCCCATCACCGCGACGTCCATTTCCTCGACGCCCGGATACTCGCCACGCCACTCAGGCATCATCTCCCTGATGTAGTTGGTGATGTCCTCCGCCATCTCCTGGAAAAAGGTGCTGGTGGTGCGGCCGCACCCGGGGCAGGACGTCACCTGGGGTTCGAAGTGACGAATGCCCAGAGACTGGAGCACCTGTTGAGCTACGCGCACCTCTTCGGCCCGGTCGCCACCCGGCCTCGGCGTCAGTGACACGCGAATGGTGTCGCCGATCCCGTCGAGCAGGATGGGAGCCAGCCCCGCGGTTGTAGCCACGATTCCCTTGGTGCCCAAGCCCGCCTCGGTGAGGCCGAGGTGCAGCGGATAGTCACTGCGGGCCGCGAGCATGCGGTACACCGCGATGAGGTCGCGAACGGTGGAGACTTTCGCGGAGATCACGATGCGATCGTGGCCGAGCCCCGTCTCTTCCGCCAACGCCGCGGAGCGGAGCGCGCTCTCGACCATCGCCTCGAGCAGCACCTCCCGAGCTTCTTTGGGGACGTCCGCCAGCGCGTTCGCGTCCATGAACTCGGTGAGCAAGCGTTGGTCCAGCGATCCCCAGTTCACACCGATGCGCACGGGCTTGTCGTGCTCGATCGCGACCTCGATGATCTGCGTGAAATTCTCGTCGCGGCGCTTGGTCCCGACGTTTCCGGGATTGATCCGTAGCTTCGCGAGCGCGTCCGCAGTGTCCGGGTACTTCGTGAGCAGGAGATGGCCGTTGTAGTGGAAATCGCCCACGATGGGTGTCTCGTAGCCATCGTCGTGGAGTCGGCTCACGATCTCCGGCACCGCCTGCGCCGCCTGGTCATTGTTGACTGTGACCCGCACGATCTGGCTTCCGGCGTCCGCGAGCAGCCGAACCTGATCGACCGTCGACTCGACGTCGGCGGTGTCCGTGTTGGTCATCGACTGGACGACCACCGGCGCGCCTCCGCCGATCGTCACGCCTCCGACGTCGACGGGAACAGTTCTTCTGCGCGTTACGGCGATCACGAAAGCCTCATGGGATCGGCGGTTCCGGGGTCATGACCCTGGAACGGAACGTAGCCGCTAGCTGGCGAAACGGGCAGTCAAGTCAACCCCCCCCCGTAGCTTGTCGTGCCTGCTGAACGAGGTACGCATGAACAGTCGACCGCGAACAGGGACTCGCCGCGCTCGGTCGAAGCCGCGTCCGTGGACAGCTCCAGCTGGGCGACGTAGGGCTCCGTCGCCCTCAGCTGCGGTGTCGGCATCGGTGCGTTCGCGTCGAGCGCGAACGTCATGACGCGGCCGATCTGCTCGTACTGGGCCGCGTCGCCCGCCGGTGAGAAATATCGGCCACTGTTCCCGCCCCAGCCCGCTGAGACGGTGACGTACTGGACGCCGTCCAACTCGTAGGTGACCGGTGGAGCGATGATGCCGAGCCCGGTCGATATGTCCCAAACCGCTTCTCCTGTCGAGGCCCGGTACGCGACGAAGCGGCCGTCTCCAGCGCCCTGGAATACGAGCCCGCTCGCAGTGGTCAAGACGCCGCCGTTCCACCAGTGCTCGTGCCCTACCCGCCAGACCTCCTCCTGCCGGACCGGATCCCACGCGAGCAGAAAGCCCATGGGGATCGATGCGATTCTGAAATCTGCCCCGGTATTCCACAAGCCCGCGTAGAGGCCGCCTTCGGGGTTCCCCGAATACCGCGCGGCCATCTCGGTGATCGGGACGTATACGAGACCCGTGCCGGGATTGAACGCCATCGGCTGCCAGTTGTGCCCTCCGATCGCCGTCGGAGCTACTACCGCGGGAGCGTCTCCGTACAGAGCGGACTCCCGGATCCGTGGTCGCCCGGTCTCGAGATCGATGCCGTCGGCCCAGGTCACCTCCACGAAGGTCTCCGCGGAAATCAGCTCCCCGGTCGCTCTGTCGAGCACGTAGAAGAAGCCGTTCTTGGGCGCCTGCATGAGCACTTCGCGCGCCTGACGCTCGATCTGCAAAGTGGCCAGGATCATCGGCTGCGTGGCGGTGAAGTCCCAGTGATCGCCCGGCGTCGTCTGATAGTGCCAGACGATCTCGCCGTCGCTCGCGCGCAGGGCGAGGATCGACGAGAGGTAGAGGTTGTCGCCTCCACCCGGGCTCCGCACGCGCCAGTTCCAGGGGGAGCCGTTCCCTGTCCCCACGTAGAGAAGACCCAGAGCCGGGTCATACGCCATGCCGTCCCAGGCCGTGCCACCACCACCCAAGCTCCACCACTCCCCCGACCACGTCTCGGCCGCCCGCTCCATCGCGGCCGATTCGAAGCCCAGAGCGGGGTCACCCGGCACCGTGAAAGTGCGCCACGCTTGCTCACCCGTCCCGGCATCGTACGCGGTCACGTAACCGCGCACGCCATACTCAGCGCCGCCGTTTCCGATGATCACGAGTCCGTTCACGATCCTCGGCGCGCCCGTAATGCTGTAATCCTTTGTCTGGTCTACGGTCACCACCTCCCAGACCGGCGTGCCACGCCCCGCGTCCAGCGCGATCAGCCGCCCGTCCAGAGTACCGACGAACACGTGGCCTTCGTACAGCGCGACGCCCCGGTTCACCACGTCACAGCAGGCCTGAAGCCCGCGCAGTCGGGGCACCTGGGGATCGAAGCTCCACAGGAGCTCGCCGGAGCGTGCATCGAAGGCGAAGACCATGCTCCAGGGCCCGGTCGTGTACATGACGCCCCCGACGACGAGCGGCGTGGCTTCCACTCCCCCACGCAGGGGCATATCGTAGGCCCACACGAGGCCGAGCCGTTCGACATTCTCGGGGGTGATCCGCTCGAGCGTGCTGAAGCGGTCCTCCGCGTAGTCGCCACCGTGGGTAACCCAGTTCGCGGGCTCGCCGGCTGCCGCCTCGAGCTGTCGGGTGGTAACGTCGGCGGGCCTCGAGCCACGCGCATCCGACGAGTCGCCTGCACCGCACGCGCTCAGCGCGGCAGCAAAAAAGGCTAGGGAGACGATGCGCATGTGTGCTGGCTGGTCAGAGGGCGAGAGCTTCTGGGCCATGGCGCGCGTATTGTAGGCCCGACCCGGCCGATGTACAGCCCATCTTGTCACAACGTCGAAGGAGTCGTCGATTCGCGGTGGCCGGCCGGGGAGACGGCTCACCGGGCGCCCGAAGGGAGGTTACGATGTCCTCAACAGCATTGCTGGCAGGTCTCGGGCTCGCTCTGTGCGCGGCGCCCGCGCTAGCTCAGGCGGTGCCAGCCGAGCCGTCAGACCGGACCGAGCTGCCCCGGATCTCGGCGACGTGGGTGGAAGCACCGATCGCCGACGTTCTGCTCGCCTTCTCCACGTTCTCCGGCAAATCGATCGTGCGCGGTGAGAACGCCACGGGATCCGTCACTGCCGAGATCAAGGATCAGCCGTGGGATGCCGCGCTACGTGCGATCCTCTCCGCGCAGGGTCTCATCGCTGTCGAAGACGAGTACGGGATCATTCGGGTCAGCAACATCGAGGCTCTGAACACGCGGGAAGCGGTCGAGCCGATCGTGACGAGAGTCTACCGAATCTCATTCTCGCGGGCATCCGAGCTCCGAGCGACGATCGCCCCCCTGCTCTCCCCGCGTGGCAGCGTCACCGCTGCGGAGAGTACGAACTCGCTGATCGTCTCTGACATCGCTCGGGTGCAACGCGCGGTCGCGCGGCTGCTGGGGGTCTCAACGGACACTTCTCGATTAAGAGTCCCGCGCCTGGCCCCATTGGTTCACAGAGCCTCCAGCGCTTCTCGTACCGCCTCCGACAACGGCGCCTTCTGACCCGCGTCGTAGTCGAAGCAGACGATGCGACCGTCGCCCTTCGCCGCCACCGCGCCGAGCTGCTGGCTCGTGATGCGGTAGATGACGGTGACGCGGTCCTCGCCCAATTCGGTGACCCGCGCGCCCACTTCCACGGTGCTGGAGGGCGTCGAGATCCCTCCACGCCACAGGGATGGTGACGCGCACTGGCAGGTCGGACAGCAGGGTCAGGTCGGTCATGGGGAAGTCCTCCAGTCCCCGCGGCAGCAGCGCAAGTAATGCGTCCCGCCTTGTGCCGCCGTGTGGACCCCGGACGAGAAGGCGGCTGCGCGGCCTATCCGATTGTGAAGGAAGCGGTTGGAGGGGTCGCATCCTGGTGTCAACACTGACAAATTATGCTTCCGTAGAACGCCAGGCTCGATGAGCCGACTGGACAACGAATGAGCCCAGTAACGCGAACATCTCCGCAGCGGACCGGCGGGCCCAGTGCCACGACCGGACCCGCCCAGCCGGCTCCTGCCGTGCTGGGCGCGTGGTCGGGGCACGTCGCCGACGTGCTCACGGGGGCAGACGCGCTGCGCGAGACCATCGCCGACATTCGCCGGCCGGTGTACGTGCTGGGCCGCGATGCCGCCGCCCAAACAGGAGTCCGACGAGCCGTGGCCTGCCGTGGGGAAACGCGCTTTGGGACCGACGTGCGGCTCTACGAGGGGGACCGCGCCATCGTCGGCCACGCCGCGCCTCTGCGCCTGGACAACCTCGGGGACCCCAACTTTCGCACAGCGCACCGGCTGAGGCTCGCATGTGTAGCCGGCGCCATGGCCAACGGCATCGGATCGGTGGAGGTCGTGGAAGCCATGTGCCACGCGGGCATGCTGGGCGTCTTCGGCGCCGCGGGTCTCCCGCTGAGGACCGTCGAAGCGGCCATAGACCACCTCACGTCGTCCCTCAGCGGAGCGGCCTTCGGCTTCAACCTCATCCACAGCCCCAACGAGCCCGACGTCGAGCACGGTGTGGTGGACCTCTACCTGCGCCACGGCGTGCGCCTCGTTGAGGCTTCGGCGTACATGCGCCTCACGCTTCCCCTCATTCGTTACCGAGTGAGCGGCATCTACCGGGACACGGACGGCAGGGTGGTGACGCCGAACCGGGTCATCGCCAAGGCGTCGCGCGTTGAGGTGGCGACCCGCTTTTTCTCGCCACCACCCGAGTCGTTCCTGCAGGAGCTCGTCGCCAGCGGCGACATCACGGAAACACAGGCGCGCCTCGCCAGGGAGATCCCCGTCGCCCAAGACCTCACGGCCGAGGCCGACAGTGGCGGGCATACCGACAACCGCCCCGCGCTGGGCCTGCTGCCGACGATGATCGCGCTCCGGGACCGCATTCAGCGTGAGTACGGGTACCCGGAGCCCCTGCGGATAGGAGCTGCCGGCGGCATCGCTACGCCGCACGCGGCGGCGGCGGCTTTCGCCATGGGCGCCGCGTACGTCCTCGTGGGCTCGGTGAACCAGTCCTGCGTAGAGGCAGGCACGTCGCAGGCGGTCCGAGAGATGCTGGCCGCCTCTGAGCAGGCGGACATCGCCATGGCGCCCGCGGCCGACATGTTCGAGATGGGCGTCAAGGTGCAGGTGCTCAAGCGGGGCACTATGTTCGCCATGCGGGCAGGTCGCCTGTACGAGCTCTACCGGGCCTACGACTCCATCGACGAAATTCCGGCGGACGAGCGCAGGAAGCTCGAGCAGACAGTGTTCAGGATGACCTTCGACGAGGTCCTCGAGGAGGTGCGCACCTACTTCCTCGAGCGCGACCCCACTCAATGGGAGCGAGCCCGGGTCGACCCCAAGCACCGCATGGCGCTGGCTTTCCGCTGGTACCTCGGCCAATCTTCTATCTGGGCGAACACCGGCGAGCCGTCGAGGACCCTCGATTACCAGATCTGGTGCGGCCCCGCCATGGGGGCTTTCAATGCCTGGGTTCAGGATAGCTTCCTGGCCGAGGCGCGGAACCGGAGCGTGGTCACCGTCAGCCTGAATCTCCTGTACGGCGCTGCCGTATTGGGTCGGATACAAACGTTGCGCAGCCAGGGCGTGATTCTGAGCCCCGAGCAACAGCAAGTGCTACCGCGCACCTTGTCACAGTTGGAGATGCACCTGCCATGAACGATCAATCTCCTCAGGCGCGCAGGCACGACGTCCCGCTGGCCATCATCGGCATATCCTGCATCTTCCCCGACGCAGATGGCCTGGAAGAGTACTGGCACAACATCCGCAACGGCGTGGACGCCATCACGGACGTTCCCGACACGCACTGGTCACCGGACGACTACTTCAGCGCCGATCCCAAGGCGCCGGACATGACCTACGCGGTACGGGGCGGCTTCCTGCCCCCGGTGGACTTCAATCCGTTGGACTTCGGCATCGCGCCGAACGCCCTGGAGGCGACCGATACCGCACAGCTCCTGGCACTATACACGGCGCGCCGGGCACTCATCGACGCGGGTTACGGCCCTGACCGCGAATTCGACAGGGACCGCGTGAGTGTGGTCATGGGTGTCACCGGCACTCTGGAGCTCACGATCTCCTTGGGTGCGCGCCTCGGGCATCCGTTCTGGCGCAGGGCCCTGGCTGAATCCGGCGTTCACGGGGAGGTGGCGGACGACGTGGTGCGCCGCATCTCGGACTCGTACGTCGAATGGCAGGAGGCCTCCTTCCCGGGACTTCTCGGCAACGTCGTCGCGGGCCGGATCGCGAACAGGTTAGACCTGGGCGGCACCAACTGCGTCGTGGACGCGGCATGCGCCAGCTCGCTGAGCGCGCTCCACCTCGCCGCCATGGAGCTCGCCGACGGTCGCTGCGACATGGCCATCACCGGGGGTGTCGACACGCTCAACGACATCTTCATGTACATGTGCTTCTCGAAGACCCCTGCGCTGAGCGCCACGGGCAATGCACGTCCCTTCGACCACGAAGGCGACGGCACGATCCTGGGCGAAGGAGTAGGCATCCTCGTCCTGAAGCGCTTAGACGACGCCGTCCGTGACGACGACCGCATCTACGCCGAGATCCGCGGTATGGGCACGTCCAGCGACGGCAAGGGCAATGCCATCTACGCGCCCAGCTCGTCCGGTCAGGCCAAGTCGCTCCGCCGGGCCTACGAGCGTGCCGACGCCACCCCTGACACCGTGCAGCTCGTGGAGGCCCACGGTACGGGCACAATCGTGGGTGACGCCGCCGAGTCCGAAGCGCTCACCGCGGTCTACCGGGAGAGCCGAGCCGAGGGCACGTGGTGCGCGCTCGGTTCGGTCAAGTCACAAATCGGCCATACCAAGGCCGCCGCCGGCGCCGCGTCCCTGATCAAGGCGGCGATGGCGCTCCACCACAAGGTGCTCCCGCCCACGTTGAAGGTCGAGAAGCCGTTGGCCCAGGTGGCCCCAGGTGTCTCGCCCTTCTACGTGAACACGGACAAACGTCCCTGGCTCGCCCCGGTCGGCCATCCTCGCCGTGCGGCCGTCAGCTCCTTCGGCTTCGGTGGCAGCAACTTCCACTGCATACTGCAGGAGCACATCAGCGGTGACGGCACTGACCGCTCGGATGCGGATTGGGACGGAGAGGTTCAAGTCCTTGCCTTCAGTGCACCTACGCAGCATAGCCTCAAGGAATGGTTGACCCGCCTGGGCGACGCTTCGGACTGGAACGCAGTGCGCGAGCTGGGCCAGATTTCCCGGAAGGCTTTCCGTCAGGACGATGCCGAGCGACTCCTCCTCGTCGTCGAGAAGGGCCACACCGATGCGACGGCTCTGGCAACGCGTGTCGGCAGCCTACTCGACGCCCACAAGGAGACGACGTGGTCCACGCCGGACGGCGTCTACTACGGACGTGGCCCCTCAGCGGGCGACCTGGCGTTTCTCTTTCCCGGGCAGGGCTCCCAGTACGTCGGCATGCTGCGCGACCTCGCCTGTCAGTTCCCATCCATGCGGGCGTCCCTCGAGCTCGCCGACGCCGGAGACTCGGAGAACCGCCTGAGCGACCTCATCTATCCGCATCCGGCCTTCGACGACGACGCACGGCAGCTCCAGGAAGACGTCCTGCGAGACACGCGCAACGCGCAGCCGGGAATCGGAGCCGTTAGCCTCGGCGCCGACGCGGTTCTTCGCCTGTTCGGCGTCACGCCTGTCGCCACCGCCGGCCACAGTTTCGGCGAGCTCAGCGCGCTGTGCGCCGCGGGACTGTTATCGAGCCGGGACTTCCACGAGCTCGCCCGGCTGCGCGGTCGCCTGATGGGTGACCTGGATGGTGGACGGGGGGCGATGCTCGCCGTGCGAGCCGGCGTCCGGGAAGTGGAAAAGGTCATCGCCGCGGAGTCCCTGGACCTGGTGGTAGCGAACCGCAACGCGCCGGCGCAGGTCGTCCTCTCCGGTGCCGCCGGTGAGATCGAGCGGGCGGCAGGGGCCCTTCGCGTCCGTCAGATCGACGCGCGGCGCCTGCCCGTCTCGGCCGCGTTCCACTCTCCGTTGGTCTCCGAGGCCGAGGCACCGCTCGCCAGCGCCTTGGAGAGAATCCAACTGGGCGAAGGCACAGTGCCCGTATACGCGAACACCACGGGCATGCCGTACCCTGCCGACGCCAAGGAGGCCAAAGCGCTCCTGGCCAGCCAACTCGCCCGCCCGGTGCTCTTCGACGACCTCATCCGCCAGATGCATAAGGACGGTGTGCGGACCTTTGTGGAGACGGGGCCGCACGCGCGCCTCAGCGGGCTCGTCGCCTCTGTCCTGGACGGCGAGCCGCACCACGCTTTTGCTCTCGACGCAAGCCACGGATCGCGCTCGGGAATCAGAGATCTAGCACGAGTGTTGGCCCAGATCGGCTCACTCGGCCACACCATAGACCTGCAGCCATGGGACGCTTCCTTCCACCCGTCCGCTGCCCCGGCAACAGCCGGGCGCGCGGCGCTCACGTATCGGGTGGGGGGAGCCAATATCCGGACTCGCAAGAGAGAACCGATGCCACGCGACGAAATCAAGGCAGTACAGCCCGCACCGGGCCAAAGCGCGCACGTTGAAGACACAGCGCCGACCCAGCCGGGTGCCCCTGCTCCACCGCCCGCACCCGTCGCTCCCGTGCCGGCTCCAGTGGCGGGTTCCGTGGCTGAAGCCCTACGGATCACTCAGGAGAACATGGTGACGCTTCAGCACCTGCAGCAGCAGACCGCACAGCTGCACCAGGAGTTCCTAGAGGGTCAGAATGCGTCTCAGCAGCACTACCACACTCTGCTTCAGCAACAGCAGCGCTTCTTGGACATGTCCATGGGCATGCCCGTGGCACCGGCACCTCCGATGCTTCCCGCAGCGTCCTCTCCACCGCCGCTGACTTCCCTACCTGCACCCGCGGCGCCCGACGCTCAACCGACCACCCTGTCAACCCCTGCCGCTGGGGGCTCTGAGACCCATGCACCTGTCGCGGCCGAGGCGCCGGCCGCGTCCTCGGTGCCAGCGAGGGCGTCGGAACCGGCCACCGCCGCTGTGGCCCCCGCGGCAGCGCCGGGCGCCGACGCGGCGAAGATCCTCCTGGACATCGTTTCCGACAAGACGGGATATCCTGTGGAAGTGCTCGAGCTCAGGATGGAGCTCGACTCGGACCTCGGCATCGATTCCATCAAGCGTGTCGAGATCCTCTCGGCGCTTCAGGATCAGCTACCCAACGCTCCCAAGGTCGGACCCGACCAGCTCGGCACGCTGCGCACCCTCCAGTCGTTGCTCGACCTGATCCCCGGAGAGGGCGCCGCACGCGAGCCCACGCCGGCCGTCGACGAGGAACAAGTCACGGTTCAGCCGCCCGCCGCGGAGAGTGCGACGTCGGTAGCGGAGGCGGAGGCACCGACAGCCCCTGCGGATGCCGAAGCGCATGTCGAGGGCGTGGCCCAGCGACCGCTGCAGCGGTATGTGCTGCGGTCGCGGGACTTCAACGGCGCCCCCGAAGAGGATGTGGTTCGGCCCGCCGCTGGAGCGCCGATCTGGATCACCGACGGAGACACCGTGCTGGCGTCCGAGATCCTCGCACTCCTCAAGAGCGATGGCTACGAGCCGCGCGTCGTGTCGGTGAAGTCGCTGAACGGCTCGATGAACGAGCCCGTCGTGGGTGTTATCATCCTCCCGCCCCGCGAAGGTGCGTCGGACGCGGACCTGCTGGGCGTGCTCCAGGTGGTTCAGGCGGCCGGAAACGGCCTGCGCACCGCCGGGAGGGAGGGAGGAGCGTTCCTCGTGAGCGCCTCCCGCCTGGACGGAGCCTTCGGTACCACGGGCGACGAGATCGCCGACCCGCTTTCCGGAGGCTTCGCAGGCCTCACGAAGTCGGCGGCTGGTGAGTGGCCGGAGGTGCGTTGCCGGGCGCTCGACCTTGCGCCGGAGCTGCAGGATGCAGACGCTGCGCGCGCCATTGTGGCGGAGCTGTTCCGCGCCGGTCCTGTGGAAGTGGGTCTGAGCGCCGGGGGCCGTAGCGTGCTCGAGCTGGTGGGCGGCGGAGAGCTCCCGTCCGCCAACGGCTCCTTGCCCCTCGGCGAAGGCGATGTCGTAGTGCTCAGCGGCGGGGCCCGAGGCGTGACCGCGGAGGTCGCCCTGGCGCTTGCGAAGGCGTGCCGGCCTACCCTCGTCCTACTCGGCCGCAGCCCGGAGCCGCAAGTCGAACCCGAGTGGCGGGCGGAGCTCAGAACCGAGGCTGAGATCAAGCAGGCCGTGCTCGCCCGCGGTGACGCGACGTCGCCCCGCGAGGCCGGTGAGATCTACAACCGCATCCGCGCGGAGCGGGAAATCCGCACCAACCTCGAGCGCATGAACGAGACGGGCGCGACGGTACGCTACATGCAGGTGGACGTGCGCGACGCGTCCGCCGTGCGCGACGCTCTCTCTTCGATTCGCGAGCAGTACGGCCCGATCCGTATCCTCGTGCACGGGGCGGGCGTGTTGGCCGACCAGCACATCCTCGACAAGACAGCCGAGAGTTTCAAGAAGGTCTATGAGCCGAAGGTGGCGGGCCTGCGCAACCTCCTCGAGGCAGTGGATCGCGACGCCTTGCGCGCTCTCGTCCTCTTCAGCTCGTCCACAGCGCGATACGGTCGCGTGGGTCAGGTGGACTACGCGATCGCCAACGAGGTGCTCAACAAGGTCGCTCAACAGGAGGCCCGGCGTCTTCCAGGTTGCAGGGTCCTGAGTCTCAACTGGGGCCCCTGGGAAGGCGGCATGGTGGACGAGTCCCTGAGGACGGTCTTCGCCAACGAAGGCGTACCCCTCATTCCGCTAGCCCAGGGGGCAGACCACGTGCTCCGCGAGCTGGCCACCGACCAGGCCGACGTCGAGCGTGTAGTCCTGGGACCCGCCCCCGACGCCGCAATCATGGAGTCCGCCGCGTCGTCTGCGCTGCCGCTGGTGGCTGAAGAGGTGATCGACGTAGCCAGCTGCTCGTTCCTGCGCTCCCACGTCCTGGATGGCAAGGCCGTCGTGCCCATGGCGATGCTGCCCGAATGGCTCGCCCACGGAGCGTTGCATGGTAACCCCGGCCTGAAGTTCCACGGCTGTGACAACCTCAGCCTGCTCAAGGGTCTGGTCCTGGACGCCGACGCCAGCCTGCGCCTGAAGATCCACGCAGGTGATGCACGGAAGGACGAAGAAGGCTACTACCGGGTCCCGGTGGAGCTGCGCGCCACGCAGGACGACGGCAGGGAGTTCCTGCACGCTCGGGCGGAGATCCTTTTGACTGAGAGCCTCCCCCAGGGCGAGGCCCGCTTGGACCCACCTCAGGGACCCGCATACGAGAAGACTGCGGCCGAGATCTACCGCGATCACCTCTTCCACGGCCCCGATCTCCAGGGAATCGAACGGGTGCACATCTGCTCCCCCGAGGGTGTGATCGCGGACGCATCGGCGGCCCCGCCGCCGAACCAGTGGATGGACCGTCCGTTCCGCCGGCGCTGGCTGACCGATCCGTTGGTGCTCGACGTGGGAATCCAGCTGCTCACGTTCTGGACGGGGATCCACGGCGCCGGTCCCTCGCTGCCGTGTGCGGCGGCCAGCTACCGCCAGTACCGCGCGTTCCCGAAGGACGGTGCCCAGGTGGTGGCTCGCATCACGAAGAGTGACGAGACCCGGGTATTCGCCGACCTGGAGTTCCTCGATGCCGACGGCCAACTGGTCGCGCGTTTCGAGGGCTGCGAGAACACCATCGACGAGGGGCTGACGAGCACGTTCCGCAGCAATAGACTACCCCTCGAGGTCAGCTCCTGAGGGTGAGCGGATCGGGGGGAGTCGTGCGTGAGTGAACGCCTCGACATAGCCATCGTCGGCTTCGGGGGGGTCTTCCCCGGCGCCCAGAGCCCGCAGGACTTCTGGAGCAACATCGAGCGCGGCAACGACGCCGCCGTCGAGGTTCCGTCCCGGCGTTGGTACCTCGATCCGGACGAGGCGTATTCACCGGAGATCGCCACCGCGGACCGGGTCTACTCACGCCGCGTTGGCCTTTTGGGTGAGATCGATCTCGACACCGACGACCTGGGGATCGACGCAGACCTCTTGGAGCGGCTGGACCCCATGTTTCGGGTGGCGTTGCGCGCCGCGCAGATGGCGGTGGCAGACGGCCTGCCCGAAACCCTCGACCGGGATCGTACCGGCGTCATCTTCGGCAACATCGTCCTGCCCACGGACGCGTCCTCAGCTCTGGCGCTGGAGACCCTCGGCCGGAGCTTTGCGGAGCGCCTCGGGCAGGTCGGCCCTGAGCCCGAGGCCACCGAGCCCCTCAATCGCTATGTCGCGGGACTTCCCGCGGGCCTGGTGGCACACGCTCTGGGCCTACGCGGCGGCAGCTACACGCTGGACGCGGCATGCGCGTCGTCCCTCTACGCTTTGAAGCTCGCGTGCGACGAACTCGTGTCAGGCCGTGCTGACGCCATGCTCGCTGGAGGGGTCTCCCGGCCGTCATCGCTCTATACTCAGATGGGCTTCAGCCAGTTGCGCGCCCTCTCACCCAGCGGCCGATGCTCACCCTTCGACCGCTTGGCAGACGGCCTCGTGGTGGGGGAAGGTGCGGGGCTTTTCCTGCTCAAGCGACGCGTGGACGCGGAGCGCGACGGGGACCGGGTCCACGCCGTCATCCGTGGAATCGGCCTGAGCAACGACGTGGGCGGCAGCCTCATGTCACCGGATTCCGAGGGACAGCTCCGCGCCATGCAGGCCGCCTACGAGCAGGCCGGCTGGGCACCGGAGGACGTCGACCTCATCGAATGTCACGGCACGGGCACCCCCGCCGGAGACAAGGCGGAACTCCGGAGCCTACAAGCACTCTGGGCCGACGTGCCGCTCCGGGAGCGGCCCTGCATCATCGGGTCGGTGAAGTCCAACGTGGGCCACCTGCTCACCGCTGCCGCTGCCGCGGGGCTGGCGAAGGTCCTGCTCGCCCTGAAGGCCGAGACACTGCCGCCGACCGCGAACTTCGAGACACCGGCAGACGACGACCTGCTTACCGGTCCCTTCCGGGTGCTCTCCAAAGGCGAGCCCTGGCTACGACGCTCCGACGGGTCACCCCGACGCGCCGCCATCAGCGCGTTCGGCTTCGGCGGGATCAACGCCCATGTGCTTCTCGAGGAGTGGCGGCCGGGCGTGCACGCGGTGGTTGCCGCGCGATCACCCCATTCCGACCCTATCGCCATCGTTGGCATGGACGCTCACTTCGGTCCATGGGAGGGCCTGCGCGCGTTCCAGGAGCGTGTGCTCGGCGGCGATCCGGAGATACAGCCCTCCACGCCGACGCGCTGGTGGGGCGCCACCGAGTGCGACTGGTTCGAGGGCCTCGGGCTGCACGCGAACGACTTCCGCGGCCACTACATCGATCGGCTGGAGATTCCCCAGGGTCGGTTCCGCATTCCTCCCAGGGAGTTGGAGGAGATGCTTCCGCAGCAGCTCCTCATGCTCAACGTCATGGCGAACGCCATCGAGGACGCGGGCTTCGAGGCCCAAGAGCGGGTACGCTCCGGCGTCTTCATCGGCATCGCGCTCGACCTCAACACGACCAACTTCCATTTCCGCTGGTCGGTGGACGAAGGCGTCCGCGCCAACACTGTGCCACCTCTTACGGCCAACCGCACCATGGGGGCGTTGGGAGGCATCGTCGCCAGTCGCATCGCTCGAGAGTTCCGCGTCGGTGGTCCCAGCTTCACGATCTCCAGCGAGGAGACGTCGGGCATGCGTGCGTTGGAGGTCGCCGTCCGAGCGCTGCAGGGGCGTGAGTTGGACAGCTGCTTCGTAGGCGCGGTGGATCTCGCCGGCGACGTGCGCGCAGTACTCGCAACTCACGCGCTCCACCACTACTCGGCAAGCGGGCGCGCGCGTCCCTTCGACGCGGACGCGGATGGTGCGGTGGTGGGCGAGGGAGCCGCGGCCTTGGTGCTCAAACGCTTGGAGGACGCGGAACGCGACGGCGACCGAATCTACGCCGTGTTCCGCGGATTCGGCGCGAACTCGGGGGGCTCAGCCCAGCGGCCCATGCCCACTCCCGACACGTATTCGCGAGCCCTCGTGCGCGCCTACGAAGACGCGGATCTCGATCCGTCCCTAGTCGGCTACGTCGAGGCGCACGGAAGCGGGAACCACATCGAGGACCGCATCGAGACCGAGGCGCTCTGCTCGTTCTTCTCGCCACGACACATGGCACCCGTGCGCCATCTCGGCAGCGTGAAGGCCGACGTGGGACACGCAGGCGCCGCCGCCGCGCTCGCCTCGGTGGTCAAGGCGGCACTCTGCCTCTACCAGGAGGTGCTGCCGGCCGTACGCGGGCTACGCTCGGTGCGGGCTGACCTCTCACCGAGGGATTTCCTGCTCGCGAGGGAGCCCCAATACTGGCTGAGAAACCGCGCCGACGGCCCCCGCCGCGCTGGTGTCAGCGCGTTCGGTGTCGACGGAGGCTGCTGCCACCTCGTGCTAGAGGAGCACGAGGACAGCAAGGGCGCGGCCACGCTCCCGGAGCGGCGCCAACCCCTCGGTGCGCGCAGCGAGGCACTCTTCGCCGTGGAAGCCGACGACATCTCTCTGCTGGGAGCGCGGCTCGCCGCTCTCACGACCCACGCGCGCCACGAGGCCGAGCCCATCGAGCTGCTCGCGCGCGACTGGTTCCGAAAGGTCGGCCAGAGTCCAGACGCCAAGCTCGGCCTGTCCCTCGTGGCGCGCTCACGCGAGGAACTGCTACGCCTTGCAGACGCGGCGGGCGCCATGCTGCGCGGTGAGGCCGACGACAGCACCCTCCCAGAGTCGAACCGCATCCTCTGGAACTTCCACCCGCTGGGCGGGCACGGCAGACTCGCCTTCGTTTTCCCGGGGTCGGGCAATCACTACACCGGCATGGGACGCGAGTTGGCGGTGGAGTGGCCGGAGATCGCTCGCAGGCAAGACGCCGAGACGCTCTACCTTCCGCAACAGCTCTTGCCCGACCGCTTCTGGAACGCGTCGTCCAGCAAAGATCTGGGCGATGACGAGCGGGCGTTCATCATCGCCCAGGTCGCGCTGGGCACGGTGGTTTCCGACCTGGTGCGCTCCTTCGGCGTTGAGCCTGGCAGCGTGTTGGGCTACAGCCTCGGAGAACCCGCCGGACTCTTCTCGCTACGCGCTTGGGGGGACCGGGAGATGATGCTCGCTCGCCTCATGGAGAGCTCCCTCTTCACCGACGATTTGGCGGGCCGCTGCGACAGTATTCGCAAGAGCTGGGGCCTGACGGAGTACGAGGAGGTGGACTGGGTCACCGGCGTGGTGGATCGTGCAGCCGCGGCAGTGCGTGGCGTGCTCGACGCGGAGGAACGCGTCTACCTCCTCATCATCAACACGCCCGCGGAGTGCGTCATCGGAGGAGACCGCAGGCGCGTGGCCGCCGTAGTGGACGCCCTGCACTGCAACTTCCACGCGCTCGAGGGCGTGCCCACGGTGCACTGCGCGGTCGCCGAGCCTGTGGCCAAGGAGTACCACGACTTCCACCTCTTCCCGACGACGGCTCCAGCCGGAGTGCGCTTCTTCAGCGCCGCGGCGGGAGACGTCTACGATGTGACCAGGGAGAGCGCGGCCGACAGCATTCTCGAGCAAGCCGTGCGGGGCTTCGACTTCCCGAGGCTCATCGAGCGGGCGTACGATCAGGGGGTCCGTATCTTCCTGGAGATGGGCCCGGGCTCCTCGTGCACGCGCATGATCGCGCGCATCCTCGAGGGCCGCCCACACGTCGCTCAGTCTGCGCTGAGCGCTCACAAGGGTGACGTGTCTTCGCTGCTGCGCTTGCTGGGTCGGCTCATCGCTGAGCGAATCCACGTGGACCTACAGCCTCTCTACGGCGTCGAGACCAGAGCGCTCGGCCATCGCAGCGTCCTGCGCGAGGCCTCATCGGCGCTGCGGATCCCCATCGGCGGCGACCCGTTCCATATCCGCTGGCGCGGCCCGCAGATGGAGCCTGCTGTGTCCCACGCGCAGCCTTCCCCGGTGCCCGCCTCTGCTCCGCTGGATGCAGCGGGGCCGACACCCGCGCCCGGCGCTATGCCACCTGTGCCAGTAGTGCAGACCGCGGCAGCCTCCGCCCCGGCAGCGACGCTGATTGAGTTTCCCGCTCTGGCGTCCGGGGGCGTGCTCCTCGCCGCCGACCCGACACTGCTGGCGGGGCTGAGCGCCTCGAGCGAGGCCCGGGCTCAAGCGCATAGCACCTACCTGCGCACCGCCCACGACCTCGACCGCGCGCTGCAGGAGACCGCGGCCCTCCAGTTCCGGCTTGTCGAGCAGTTGCTGGCTGCCCCTGCGACGCGGACGCCTCTCTCCCCGCCCACTGCACTCGATCGCGAGGCGTGCCTGGAGTTCGCAGTCGGGTCCATCGGCAAGGTACTGGGAGAGTCGTACGCGTCCATCGACGAACACGCCACGCGAGTCCGCCTGCCGGACGAGCCGCTCATGCTGGTGGACCGCATCCTCAGCATCGAGGGCGAGCCGCACTCCATGACCGGCGGACGTGTCGTGACGGAGCACGACGTAGGCGTGCGCCCCTGGTACCTGAGCTGCGGCGCGATCCCGACATGCATCGCCGTCGAGTCGGGACAGGCCGACCTCTTTCTCGCCGGCTGGCTGGGCATCGACGCACAGACCGACGGCTTGGCCGTGTATCGCCTCCTGGATGCTGTGGTGACGTTCCACGACCACCTGCCAGAACCGGGCAAGGTCATCCGGTACGACATCAACATCGAGCGCTTCTTCCGCCAGGGTGAGACGTGGCTCTTCTACTTCGGCTTCGAGGCGACGGTGGACGGCCGTCCGCTCCTATCCATGCGCGAGGGCTGCGCGGGCTTCTTCACGATCGAGGAACTCGAGGCGGGCCAGGGCATCGTGCGAACCAAGATCGACCAACAGCCCCGACCGGGTGTCCTGCCGGAGGGCTGGACGAACCTCGCGCCCATGCGGGCCGGCGACTCCTACGACGAGGAGCAGATCGCGGCATTGCGCCGGGGCGACCTCACAACGTGCTTCGGTCCGACCTTCGCGGACCTGCCTATCGGCACGCCGGAGACGCTGCCCAGTGGGCTCATGGAGCTCGTGCACCGGGTGACCCACGTGGATCCCGAGGGCGGCCGCTTCGGCATAGGGATGATCCGCGGGGAAGCCGACATCCACCCCGACGACTGGTTCCTGACCTGCCACTTCAGCGACGACATGGTCATGCCGGGCACGCTCATGTACGAGTGCTGTCTGCACACGCTGCGCATCTATCTGCTACGCATGGGGTGGGTGGGAGAAGTGGGTAAGGTCCGGTACGAACCGGTGCCCGGCGTGAAGAGCCGTCTGAAGTGCCGGGGCCAGGTCACCGAGACCACGCGGCGCGTCACGTATGAGATCGAGGTCAAGGAGCTCGGCTACCGGCCGGAGCCCTACGCCATCGTCGACGCGCTCATGTACGCCGACGGCAGGCCCGTCGTCGAGATCGCGGACATGTCCATGCGGCTCACGGGCCTCGTGCGCGAGGACGTGGAGGCGCTCTGGCATCCGCGTGAAAAACGTGTGCTGTACGATCAGGAGTCCATCCTGGCTTTCGCCATCGGCAAGCCGTCTGAAGCGTTCGGTGACCGCTATCTGCCGTTCGATGAGGAGCGGGCTATCGCCCGCCTGCCGGGCCCGCCCTACGCCTTCATGGACCGTGTCGTAGACACCGTGGGTGCGGCCTGGGACCTGGAGGCCGGCGCAGCGGCCACAGTGGAGTACGACGTGCCCACGGACGGCTGGTATTTCGAGTCCAACCGCCAGGCGGATATGCCGTTCGCTGTACTGCTGGAGGTCGCGCTGCAACCGTGCGGCTGGCTGGCCGCGTATTGCGGCTCGGCTCTGACGAGTGAGACGGACCTCCGCTTCAGGAATCTGGGGGGACGCGCGGTCCAGAGACGGGCGGTGCGCCCGGACTCCGGTACGCTCACCACCGAGGTGCGGCTGACGGACGTGTCCCACTCGGGCGGCATGATCATCGAGCGCTTCGACATGCGCATGACCGACGCCCAGGGTGTGGTCTTCGAGGGCGATACCTACTTCGGCTTCTTCAGCGCGGAGTCCCTGGCCGACCAGATCGGCATCCGAGAGGCGGAGAAGTACGAGCCCACCCAGGCCGAGATGACTCAGGCCGTCAGCTTCGGCTACCCTACCGAGGCGCCCCATCCCGACGAGGGCTTCCGCATGCTGGCGAGCATCGACGTGCTCCTGCGCGAGGGTGGGCCCCACGGCCTCGGCTTCGTCCGGGGGAGCATCCCGGTGGATTCTGAGGCGTGGTTCTTCAAGGCACATTTCATGCATGACCCCGTGTGGCCGGGCTCCTTGGGGTGCGAGTCCTTCCTCCAGCTCCTCAAGGCGTACGCCACGGACCGGTGGCACGTCGATGCCGACACGGCGTGGCGGACGAACGGCCTGGGGCGTGAGCACAACTGGACCTATCGTGGCCAGGTGCTGCCCACCGACGCGAGGGTCGAGGTGGAAGCGGTCATCACCGAGGTGGACGATGAGGCTGGCCGCGTGATCGCATCCGGATACCTCACCGTGGACGGGCGCACCATTTACCACATGGGCGACTTCAGCGTCGAGATCGTGGGGGAAGCCGAATGAGGTACGACAAGGTTCATCTCGAAGCCATCGGCTACGAGCTCGCGCCCGTCGTCGTCACGTCCGACGAGCTCGAGGAGCGCCTCGAGCCGCTCTACAAGCAGCTGCACGTCCCGGAGGGCTCTCTCGAGGCGCTCACCGGCATCAAAGAGCGTCGTTGGTGGGAGCCGAACCATTCGCTGTCCAGGAGCGCTGCCGCGGCGGCGAAGAAGGCGCTCGCCAGATCCGGAGTCCCCGCCGAGGCGCTGGAGACGGTGGTGTACGCCGGTGTCTGCCGCGAGCACTTCGAGCCCGCTACCGCGTGCGCCGTGGCCGCGGAGTTGGGCGTGCAGGGCGCCGTGTCCGTCTACGACATCAGCAACGCGTGCCTCGGTATCCTCAACGGCGTTCTCGAGATCGCCAACCGGATCGAGCTGGGCCAGATTCGCGCAGGCATCGTCGTCTCGGCCGAAACCGCGAGAGAGATCGTGGACGTCACCATCGAGCGGATGCTGCGCGAGGCCACGATGGCTACCTACACCGAGGGCCTGGCCACGCTCACTGGCGGCTCCGGCGCGGTCGCGGTGCTCATCACCGATGGCTCCTTCGGCAACGGGGGTACGCACCGCGTGCTCGGAGGCTCGCAGCGCGCGGCTCCCGAGCACAATGATCTGTGCCGCTGGGGCCTCGAAGACGCACCTACCCTACACCGCGTCGAGCCGCTGCCGCAGTGGATGTACACGGATGCCGCGTCGGTCCTGCAGCACGGCGTCACCCTGGCGAAGGAAACGTGGCAGGACTTCCTGCATCAGATGGCCTGGGAAGCCGACCACGTGGACCGGGTGATCTGCCACCAGGTGGGCGCGGCTCACAGGGACACGATCCTCGGGTCGATCGGCATCGACCCCCAGAAGGACTTCTCGACCTTCCCCTACCTGGGCAACATCGGCACTGTGTCGCTCCCGTTGACTGCCGCGCTGGCGGAGGAGAGAGAGGTCCTCGGGCCGGGCGACCGCGTGGCCTTCCTGGGTATCGGAAGTGGTCTGAACTGCATCATGCTCGGAGTGGAGTGGTAGGCGTGGAGCCGCCGTTCGAGGACTATCCTTTCGAAGGCCGCTTCCTGGATCTCGACGGCGTCCGCATGCACTACTTGGACGAAGGCGCAGGTACCCCCGTGCTCATGGTGCACGGCAACCCCACCTGGTCGTACTACTACCGCCACCTGGTGCTCGCGCTTCGGGACAGACACAGGGTCATCGTGCCCGACCACGTCGGGTGCGGACTCTCGGACAAGCCGGATGACGACTCGTACCCGTACCGTCTCGAACGCCGGGTGCAGGACCTAGAGCGCCTCGTCGACCACGCGAAGCTGGACGGGAAGGTCACGCTGGTCGTGCACGACTGGGGGGGCATGATCGGCATGGCCTGGGCTGCGCGTCACCCCGAACGAATCGAGCGCCTGGTGATCCTGAACAGCGCAGCCTTCCATCTACCTGCCGGCAAGCGAGTGCCGCTCTCTCTGCGCCTCGCCCGGTCGGCGCTCGGCGGCTTCCTCGTGCGCAGGCTGAACCTGTTCAGCCGCGGCGCCCTCCGGTACTGCGCCACACAGCGACGGCTCACAAAAGGTGAGCGCAGCGCCTACCTGGCGCCGTACGATTCATGGGATCACCGCCTGGCCGTGCACCGCTTCATCCAGGACATCCCTCTCCGACCCACCGACCCGGGCTACGACGTCGTGAGCGAGGTCCAGGCGAGCCTCAGGCACTTCCAGGACACTCCGACCCTGCTGCTTTGGGGCCTGCGTGACTTCGTATTCGACCCGGACTACCTGAAGGAGTGGGAGCGGCGAATGCCCCACGCCCGGACGCACAGGTATGAGGGAGCCGGCCACTACATACTGGAGGACGCCCGCGACGAGGTGCGCTCGCTCGTGGAGGCGTTCGTGGCCGAAGCGGAGCCTTCGTGAAGCAGAGGTCGATGAACATCGCCGCCGCGCTGCCGGACATGGCCGCGCGCCAGCCCGATAGAATGGCGATCGCGTGGCCCGACGGGCGAGGCGGGTTCTCTGAGCGCACTTTTCGCGAGCTGGACGAGGACAGCAGCCGTCTCGCGACAGCGCTGACGGCGTACGGCATCGGACGCGGCATGCGCACCGTCCTGATGGTGCCGCCGAGTTGGGACTTCTTCGCGCTCACATTCGGCCTCTTCAAGGCGGGCATCGTTCCCGTGATGGTGGACCCCGGTATGGGTCTCAGGAGCTTGAAGGCGTGCCTCTCAGAAGCGGAGCCGGAGGCCTTCATCGGCATCCCCAAAGCCCACGCGGCACGAATAGTCCTGGGCTGGGGCAAGGACACGATCCGGCTGCGGGTCACCGCCGGGCGCAGGCTCTCTTGGGGCGGAACGACGCTCGCGAAGCTCCGCGCCAGCACCCTCGATCTCATGGAGCCGGTCGAGACGTCGGAGGACGACGTCGCCGCGATCTTGTTCACGAGCGGCTCCACAGGCGTGCCCAAGGGTGCCGTCTACACGCACGGGAATTTCCTGGCCCAGGTGGAGCTGCTGAGGAAGACGTATGGGATCGAACCGGGGGAGGTCGACCTACCCACCTTTCCGCTGTTCGCCCTCTTCGATCCTGCGCTGGGCATGAGCGCAGTCATCCCGGAGATGGACCCCACACGTCCGGCGAACGTGGATCCGGAGAAGATCCTCACCGCCATCCAGAGGTACGGCGTCACCAACACGTTCGCCTCACCGGCGCTTCTGCACCGCGTGGGAAGCTACGGCGCCGCGCACGACGTAAAGCTGCCGACTCTCCGCCGAGTGATCTCGGCAGGGGCCCCGGCACAGCCCACGGTGCTGGAATGCTTCAGCCGCATGCTCCCCGAGGGCACCGAAATTCATACGCCCTACGGCGCGACCGAGGCGCTGCCGGTCAGCTCCATAGGGAGCCGGGCCATCCTCGCGGAGACCGCCGCCCAGACGAAGCTGGGCCGAGGTGTCTGCGTGGGCCTTCCGGTGGAGCGTGTGCACGTGCGGGTCATCGGAATCGACGACGAGCCGATCCCGACCTGGTCCGACGATCTGGAGCTGCCCACCGGAGAGGTGGGGGAGTTCACCGTGAAGGGAAGCCAAGTGAGTCGCGCATACTACGGGCGGGATCACGCCACCGCGCTGGCGAAGATCGCCGATCCCGAAGGCGGCTTTTGGCACCGCATGGGGGACGTGGGCTACGTGGACGAGCAGGGACGACTCTGGTTCTGTGGCCGAAAGGCCCACCGGGTCCAGCTCGAAGGCGAGACTCTTTACTCGCTACAGTGCGAGGGCGTCTTCAATGCCCACCCGGACGTGTATCGGACTGCGCTGGTCGGCGTGCAGCGGGATGGACGCACGCTTCCGGTACTCTGCGTGGAGCTGCTCAAGGACCACCCGGTGGACCGCGCCAAGACGGAAGCAGAGCTTCGCGCCACGGCCGCCGGCAACGAGCGAACGCGGAGCATCGACACGTTCCTCTTCCATGCGGACTTCCCCGTGGACATCCGCCACAACGCGAAGATCTTCCGCGAGAAGCTGGCCGTCTGGGCTACAAGCCAACTCTCGTGAAGGCCCTCGTCACCGGAGGGGGCGGCTTTCTGGGTCTGGCCATCGTGCGCAATCTGCGTGCGCGTGGCGACGAGGTGCGCAGCTTCTCGCGGGGCGCCTACCCTGCCCTCGAGCAGCTCGGCGTGGAGAGCGTGCGCGGAGACCTCGCCGACGAAGCCGCGGTCCTGCGGGCAGCCCGCGGTTGCGACATCGTCTTCCACGTAGCGGCTAAGGCCGGGGTGTGGGGCTCCACGGAGTCGTACCACCGCGCCAACGTAGTCGGCACCGACAACGTGCTGA
The DNA here is from genome assembly GCA_022560615.1 of Gemmatimonadota bacterium. Classification (NCBI taxonomy): domain Bacteria; kingdom Pseudomonadati; phylum Gemmatimonadota; species Gemmatimonadota bacterium. Next base: position 37,802 of record JADFSR010000011.1, on the reverse strand, counting down.
AGGCGTGCTCCGCGGAAGCGATCCAGCGTCTCGTGTATACCAGCACGCCCAGTGTGACCTTCGCCGGTACCGACCAGATCGGCGTGGACGAGAGCGCACCGTACGCGGAGCGCTACCTGAGCGACTATCCCCGCACGAAGTCGATCGCTGAGCGCCGGGTGCTCGAGAGCAACGGTGCCGATCTCGCGACCGTGGCGCTTCGTCCGCACCTCATCTGGGGCCCCGGCGACCCGCACTTGGTGCCGCGCATCCTCGACCGAGGCCGCTCCGGTACGCTGTGCCTCCTGGGCGACCGACCCAACGAGGTCGACTCGGTCTACGTCGACAACGCGGCCGATGCGCACGTACTCGCAGCCGATCGACTCGCGCCGGGCTCTGTTATCGCAGGTAAGGCGTACTTCATCTCGCAGGGCGAACCCTTGCCGCTGGCGGACCTAGTGAACCGAATCCTCGCAGCGGGAGGCCTGCCACCCGTGAAGCGGCGGATTCCGGCGGGCGTCGCGTATTTCTTGGGCGCGCTGATGGAGAGCGTCTACGGGCTCCTGGGCATCGAAAACGAGCCCCCCCTGACCCGCTTCGTGGCGCGCCAGCTCTCCACCGCGCACTGGTTCGACATCTCGGCGGCGCGCCGCGACCTGGGCTACGAGCCGGCCATCAGCCTGGACGAGGGCATGGAGCGGCTCGCGGCATCGCTACGTAGTTAGCCATGAAGCCAAGAAGACTGCCTGCCCCCGACGGCATCGATCTCTGGCTCGTCGAGGGCCCCGGGACGGAGTCAGAGCACTCGGCGCTGTGCGACCTGCTCAGTGAGGATGAGAGCGCGCGCGCGTCCGGCTTCAAGGTCGAGCACGCCCGCGACTCCTTCATCGTGTCCCGGGGCTTCCTGCGCACGATCCTGGGTGACGCACTGGCGTGCGCGCCGGAGGCCATTCGCTTCGGCGAAGGAGAGCATGGCAAGCCATTGCTCACCGGCGCGCACGCCGAGAGCGGCATCGAGTTCAACGTCTCCCACTCCGGCGACGTCTTCCTTTACGCGGTGTCGCGGGGTCGAACGGTGGGCGTGGACGTGGAGTGGAAGAAGGAGGGTCTGGCCGTCGAGGCCATCGCACGGCGTTACTTCGCCCCGGGGGAAGCTCGCCTCCTCCTCGAGCAAGCGCCCTCCGAGCAGCGGTTACCCAACTTCTACCGCTGCTGGACCCGGAAGGAGGCTTACCTGAAAGCCAAAGGCACTGGCCTGACCACGGAGCTGCACGCATTCGAGGTCACGTTCCTCCCCGGCGTCCCGCCCGCGCTGCTCCACACCGAGATCGACGGTGAGGATCCCACCGACTGGCGGGTCTTCGAAGTGCCGGTGCCCGACGGCTACGTCGCCGCCTTGGTGGCACGGCGTTAGCGTCCAGACGCCATCAGCGGGTCTATGAAGCGCTCCATCTCGCGTCGCAAGTTCGCATCTGGGAGGCGACCCATCGCCGCGCCGACATTGTCTTCCGCGTGGGATTCGGTAAGAAGAGTCGGCTCGCGAGCCTCGGGCTCACCCGACCGAGGCCGTTTCCTGCTGCGCGCTCTCACTCTTGGCCGCCATCACGTCGCCGCGCGCGCCGAGCCCTAGTGCGGCAATCGCCCAGACGGCTGCGACGGGAGCCGCGATCAGAGCGATCACGCCGAGTGAAAGCCCCACCCAGGCGAGGCCTGCATAGACCCAGCCGCTGACGAGATCACCACCGCGATACACCGCGGCATCGATGAAGGCCTTGGATTTGTACTTTTCCTCACGCGACACGACGGTGAAGAGCACCTCGCGGGCCGGTTTGGTGATGCCATACCGGCCAGCGCGGTAGATCACCTGCACGACGACCAGCGTCGCCAGCGTCGGGTAGAGGCCCAGCGCGACGAATCCCACCGCTACCGCCACCGGGATCAGTGCCAGTGCCACTCCCACGTTCAGCCAGCGGATGATCCGGGCAGTCAGATAGACCTGGAAGAAAATCGTGAGCGAGCTCACGGTAAGATCGATCTTTGCCAAAAAAGCGGTGCGCTCGCCCCGATCGGTCATCGCCCCGTACACGAGGTCTGACTGGGCGAAGTAGAGGATCGTCGACGCGAACGTCATCAAGGCGATAAACCCTGCGATCCCAGCGAGGTAGGGGGAAGCGAACACCGCACGCATCCCCGATATCGCATCTCCGGCGAGAGGACGTTCCGACTCGCCCGCGGCCGCGACCGCGCCGGTTCCGAAGTTCCGGTGCAGTGCTCCGGCAAACCAGGAGGCCACCTCGAGCGGCACGCACGAGATCAGGAGCAGGTAGAAGACAGGGATCTGCTCCGCCAACCGGATCGTGACAGCCGAGCCGACGAGGCCTCCGACAGAGGCTCCGACCGTGATGAACGCGAAGAGCCTCTTGCCCTGATCGTGGTCGAAACAGTCCGCCAGGAGTCCCCAGAAGATCGTCACGACGAAAAGCGCGAAGACGCTCGTCCATACGTAGAAGACGCGGTCGATCCACGGGCGAGCATCCTCGGGCAGGAAGACGAGACTAGCCCAGAATGCGATCAGACAGGCGATGAAGAAGCGATTCGCGAGCGGAACGAAGACGCCCCGCGAGTACCGCGACGCGACCCACGAGTATGCAGGGACCGCCGCGAAGACCATCACGAAGAACACAACGGTCCACAGGATCTGCAGATTCCCTCGCTCCTCTGCCCCGATCTCGTCACGTACAGCCCTGAGGATGTAGTACGAGAACATGATGAAGAAGCCGTAGGCGGCGGCCCATAACATCCCTTTCAGCTCGTCGTCGTTCTTGAAGTCAACGAATCTGCCGATCAGGGTCTTCAGCACGTACTCCTCCACCTGGTGGGGCAGGCTTCCTCTTCTCGGGGACACCGCAAGAGAGCCCCCCGTTGATCGGGAGGAAAGGGCTGTCCTACCGTTTCATCGGGCCGCGCGGGCAGTGACGCGAACCACCGGCCCGGGTCATCCTGGACGGATGCCGGAGTGTCGCCTACTGTTCCCGGCCCAAGGACCATGGGGAAGTCACATGAGCACAAGGAGAGACCGATGAGACTGATCGTCGAGGGGGCGGTCGCGGCGCTGCTGGTCGGCCTGAGCGTCGGTTGCACTGACGACGACGGCCAGGTCCCGACCTTCGAGGTGGACGCTTTTTGGCCCATGCCGTTGGACTATCCGAACATCCTGGGACCGGTGTCGGGTGTAACCGTGGCCCCCGACGGCAACGTGCTCATCGTGACCCGCCAGGACGGCTTCAGCCGGGGCAACGAGATCAACTCGGTGACCGGTACTGGCGACTGCTGCACGCCCACGAAGGCAGTGTTGGAATACGCCCCGGACGGCTCGTTGGTCCGTGAGTGGGGCGAGCCAGATCAGGGGTATCCGTGGCCCGAGCGGCCCCATGCGATCGCTGTCGACCCCGAAGGGAATGTCTGGATCGGCGGTGGCGTGGCGAGGGGAGGCGGTGGCCGTGGAGGTCGTGGAGGTCGTGGAGGTGGCCGCGGCGGCGCCCCACCGCCCGCGCCAACTGTGGACAGCCACATCCTCAAATTCTCACGCGATGGCCAGCACCTGATGACGATCGGTGAGGTCGGCCAGAGCACCGGCAGCTTCGGAGGTGCGGCTGGTTTCTCCTTCGACGAAGACGCGAACGAGGTGTTCGTCGCCGATGGCTACGCCAACCGGCGAGTAGCCGTGCTCGATATGAGCACGGGTGAGGTGAAGCGGTCATGGGGCGCCTATGGCAACACGCCCGACGACACGGATCTCGGACCGTACGACCCCGCGGCTCCCGCCGCCCAGCAGTTCCGCACGGTCACGTGCGCGGAGCTCTCCAACGACGGGTTCGTTTACGTGTGCGACCGGGGGAACAATAGGATCCAGGTATTCGAAACGGACGGGACGTTCGTAACCGAGGCGATCCTTGCGCGCGCCACTCTGGGCAATGGCTCGGTGTCGGACATCGCCTTCTCGCCGGACCGGGACCAGCGATTCCTGTACGTCGCCGATGGCATGAACGAGCGGGTCATGATCCTCGACCGAGCATCGCTGGAGTTCCAGACCTCCTTCGGCGTCGGGGGACGTTACCCGGGCCACTTCCGCGAGTTGGGTGCGGTGGCTGTGGATGCGCAGGGCAATGTCTACACGGCTGAGAACGGGCAGGGGCGGCGTGTCCAGAGATTTGTGAACCTCGGGATGGGTCTGGTCACGGCCGAGCACCAAGGGGCGCTCTATCCAGCAGCGTCCCGATGAGGACGTTCGTAACAGGAGAGAAGAGATGAACCGGCAGCGGAATCTGATCATCGGCGGCGGTCTCGTTGTGGCCATCGCGCTTCTGGGCGTCGGGCAGGCAGCGCTCGAAGGCGTGGCCCTTTCGCAGACGGTGCGAGCGCCGATCTTCGAGGTGGACCCCTTCTGGCCGAAGCCCCTCCCGAACGCCTGGATCTACGGGACCGTCATCGGTGTGAGCATCGACGCCCAGGATCATGTCTACATCGTGCATCGAGGCGTCGCCGGCGCCGAGGCCGGTGCGGACCAGGATCCCCCTCTCGCCGAGTGCTGCTCCTCCGCGCCCCCGGTCCTCGAATTCGACCCCGAAGGGAACCTGGTCCGAGCATGGGGTGGCCCCTCAGAGACCGGAGAGTACGTCTGGCCGGCCTCGAATCACGGACTCGGCATCGACCAGATGGGGAACATTTGGATCGGCGGGAACGGAGGCGGCGACTCCCACGTGCTCAAGTTCACCCAGCAGGGTGAGTACCTCGAGACGTACGGCGAGCCGGGGAACGACCCTAACAGCACGAGTATGGAGCATTATGGACGAGTGGCGGATATCGAGTTCGACTTCGAGGCCAACGAGGCGTACTTCGCGGACGGGTACGCGAACAAGCGAGTGGCGGTCGTCGACATGGACTCCGGGGAGATCAAGAGATACTGGGGCGCCTACGGTAATCGGCCGGACGACGACTACGAGTACGAGGGACTGAGACAGGCCGGCACCGGCTGGTCCGCCGATCAGTACCAGGAGCAGCAGTTCCGTACCCCGGTCCACTGCGCGGAGCCCTCGAACGATGGGCTGGTCTACGTATGCGACCGCCCCAACAACCGCGTCCAGGTCTTCCAGACCGACGGCACCTTCGTTCGGGAGGCGTACTACGCGCCTGAGACGCTTGGTGATGGATCGACCTGGGACATCGCCTTCTCGCCCGACCCGGAGCAGAGCTTCCTCTATATCGCCGACGGGAAGAACGCCCGGATCCGCATCATCGATCGGCAGACGATGGAAGAGGTCTCCACCATCGGTACCGGCGGCCGCTATGCCGGGATGTTCCAGGCGGTGCATAGCATCGATACGGACTCGCAAGGCAATATCTATGCTACCGAGACCTACGAGGGTCGGCGGCTTCACAAGTTCGTCTATATGGGGATCGGGGACGCTCCGCGGCACCAGGGAGCGACCTGGCCCAGAAGAAATTGAAGCCGACCAGGCCCCGCAACGCCAAGCAACGCTGCGGGGCTCTCAGCCGTCCACCAGCCGATCGCTCTCGCGATCAGAACACGACCGGCACTCGCTTCCCGTCTCTATCGAGCATGACCGGGACGCCGAGCCCGAGCTCCTCGAGGCGCTCGAACTGGGTCTCGGCGTCACCCACAATCAGGTAGATCAGCTGCTGCGGATTGATGTACATGTTCGCGAGCTCCCGGTGGCGCTCGAGCGTCATGTCCTGGACCACCTGCTCCCGGTCCTTGATGTAGTCGAAAGGCAGTCCGTAGGTCCCGATCGTGGTGAGCATCGACCTGAGCGCCCCGAGAGTCTCGAAGCGGCGAGCGTTTCCTTGGATCAACGCGCCCTTGGTGAACGCGAGCTCCTCAGCGGTGATGCCCTGTCTGAACTTCTCGAGCTCGTCCTTGAAGATCTGGACCGACTCGAGCGTCACGTTCGACCGCACTCCGGCTGACGCCGTGAAGCTGCCGGGGTAGCTCGACCCGGAGAAGCCCGACCTCGCGCCGTAGGTGTAGCCCTTTTCCTCGCGCAGGATCAGGTTCACGCGTCCGTTGAAGCTCCCCCCGAGCGCGTGGTTCATGACACTCGTCGCATAGTAGTCCGCATCTTCATAGGCCAGGCCCAGGTGCCCGATACGGATCTCGGACTGCCTCGCCTGCGGGATATCGACGAAATACACCGCGGGCTCAGCAGCCGGCGTGGGATCCACGTAGGTGGGGAACATCACATCCTTCGACTTCCACCTCTCCCCTAGGGGTCGGAACAGCTCGATCGCCTCATCCCTCGCGATGTCGCCCACGATGGTGAGGTGCGAAACGTTCGCGGCATAGTTCGCCTCGTAGTACCGCCTGAGGTCATCGACGGTGAACGACTCGACATCCTCCACGGTGCCTAATGTGTTGTTCCCCAGGATGTGATCATCGCCGTACACGAGCCGGGTAAAGACAGAACTCGCTACCGCCGCCGCGCTCGCACCGCGTCGGTTGATGGTCTCGATCGTCTGGCGCTGGAGCCGCTCGAACTCGGTCGCGTCCCAGCGAGGCTCCAGCAGGATCTCCTCGAAGATCGCAAAGACGTCGTCTAGCTTCGAGCGCAGCGTGTTCGCCTGAATCGTGATGGACTCACGGCCCGTGAACATGTTGATGCTGGCACCCAGAGCATCGATCGCCTCCTCGAGCTCGACCGGCGTCTTGTCCCGGGTCCCCTGCATCATGATATCGGTCATGAGGTTGGCGACGCCCACTCGGTCGGCGTCATCCAGGAGCATGCCGCCTTTAATCGTGAGCCCGAACTGGACGAGCGGGAGCTCGTTGTGTTCGATGCCGAAGACCCTGAGCCCATTCGAGTACGTGTAGGTCCAGATCTCCGGAAGCGTGATCTCCGGCATGGAGCCCATGGGGGGCTGAATCGAGCGATCGAAGGACGAGGGGATGGCAGCTACCGCGCTTCCCGCTGCGGCACGCTCCCTACCGGCGATGCCGGCCGTCTCAATCGCCTCTTCAACGATGGGGAAGCGCTCCGAGCCTTCTGCGACGAGGTCGACCTGCCCCTTCGGCACGAAGCTCGTGATGACGTAGTTCTTGTCCTTGACGTACTGGTTGTAGACCCGCCAGACGTCGTTGCCCGTGACCGCCAGATAGCGTCCGAGGTCTTCGCTGATGAAGCCGGGGCTACCAGCGGTCTCGTTGTACGCTGCGAGCTGGAAGGCTTTGTTCAGCACGCTCGAGATTCGGTTGTAGAACCCCGTCTCATACCCCGCCTTGATCCGGTTCAGGTCGTCGTCCGTGAAGCGCTCCGACTCGAAGCGCTCGAGCGCCGTGTGAACCGCTCGTTCCACGTCGGTCAGGTTCTTGCCCGGGAAGGCCCGGACACGGAACCGGAACGTGCCCGCGACCTCCAGGCTGCGCTGGAACGCACCGGCCGAAGGAGCGAGCTGCTCCTCTTCGACAATCGTCTTGTACAGCGGAGCGCTCTTGCCATCCGAGATGAGTAGCCCTAGTAGCTGAAGCGGATACGCGTCCGCGTGGTACTGCTCGACCGTCGGAAACGACATATTCAGCTCCGCCGAGCGCGCGAAGTTGTCTTCGTGAAAGGCGCGCTTGGTCTCGGTGAGGGTTACCGCACGCGGCTCCGGGTCGGCCATAGCAGGCGACGGCCGCAGCTCACCGAAATACTTTTGGATCCACGCCTTCGTCTCCCCCACATCGATATCACCCGCCACGACCAGCGTGGCGTTGTTGGGACCGTACCAGGTGCGGAAGAAGCCTTGGATGTCCTCGATCGTCGCGTTCGCCAGGTCCTCGAACGACCCGATGACGTCCCAATTGTATGGGTGGTCCTCTGGGTACAGCAGCTTGCCGGTCACGTATGTCGTGTACCCGTAGGGGACATTGTCCACGCGCTGGCGTTTCTCGTTCTGGACCACGTCCTGCTGGTTCAGGAACGCTTCGTCCGTCACGGTGGGCAGCAGATATCCCATGCGGTCGGACTCGAGCCAGAGGACCATTTCCAGCGCGCTGTTCGGCACGACCTCGAAGTACGTCGTGTTGTCGTTGCTGGTGCCTCCGTTCAGCATCCCACCCGCCGCTTCGATCTTCTTGAAGAACTGGTCTTCCGCGACGTGCTGGGAAGACTGAAACATCATGTGCTCGAACAGGTGGGCGAAGCCAGTTCTTCCGGGCACCTCGCGGTTCGAACCCACGTGGTATTGGATCGCCACGGCGGCGATCGGGTCCGAGCGATCCACGTGAAGCACGACGCCCAGGCCGTTATCGAGCGTATAGCTCTCGTAATCGATCTTGAGGTCCGAGCTCTCCTGCGACGCCAAGGGCGCACCGAGCAAGACGAGCAGAGAGACGAAGGAAAGGGTCTTGAGGGGGTTCATCGGTACCTCCGGCTCCCCAGGGGACGGCGCAGTCGACGGGATATCGGAGGTGCGCCGGCCCCACAATCACAGTGGATGAAAATAGGGCCGCCGGTTTGCATGATCCAGGACCGAATACCGTACCACCCGCGGCGCCACGCAAAAAAAGCGGGCCGCCCCGACGAATCGGAGCGGCCCGCGTACTACGCTTTCGAATGCCGTCTAAAGAGCGACGACGTTCTCCGCTGCGGGGCCCTTGGCTCCCTCAACGACGTCGAACTCGACCTGGGCTCCCTCAGCGAGGCTCTTGAAGCCCTCTGCCTGAATCGCGCTGTGGTGGACGAAACAGTCCTTGCTACCGTCCTCCGGCGTGATGAATCCAAAGCCTTTTTGGTCGTTGAACCACTTCACTGTTCCCTTGGTACGCATCAATGCGCTCCTTGGATGTGCAAGTCGGAGCCACGATGATACGTACTGCCGACTGCTCGATATGCGCGGTACCCTCCGCGCGGTGTGTGACCGTCGTGGTCACAAGAAAAGAGCAGCGGTCTCCAAGAACGAAACAGCTGCCTCTCCTCAGAATCGTTGCAACCCGTTCGGGTTGACGACAACACCCTCGCTCCTTGCGAGGGCGCTGTCAACAGGCTGGCAGAAGAAGACTGAATCGCCGTGCAATCGCTTCTGCGATTCCGCTGCGCCCAGTCAGCCCCCCGAGGCACGTTCGAAGACTTCAGAGATGTCGAGAATCGTGATGTCCGCTTCCGTCACATCGATCGGAAAGCGTGCGATTTCTTGGTCTTCTGCCATGATCGCGAGAGACGGTTCACCCGAATAATCGATGGACGTAGGCGCTCCGGAGAGCAGAAGACGCTTCAACGCATCGGCATCAGCAGTGATGAACACGAGGTACATGCCGTCGGAATCCAAATGCCGGCGGATGGCCGAATTCACCGCCGCCCTGTCCAGCGCGGCCAGCTCCGGACGGATGGAGGGCAAATACCCGTGCTCGGCCAAACCGTAGAACTCGTCGTCCACCGCAAAGCTCAAGCGACGGCTCACGGTAGAGCCGTAGTTCAAGCTGAAGTCGTGGAGGAAACGGCGCGTACGCTCGATCTCCTCTTCGCTTAGCCCACGCTGCACGAGATTGTTCAGCTCTCTGAGGGCCGCCCTCGTTGCGAAGAGGGTCCGCTGGTGCAGGTTGCCGGGTGCGGTAAGAGAGATTGGCCGGATCCAGATCTCGAAGAGGTTGCTGCGCCGTACGGCGTTCACCGGTCTGTCCTGCGTTGTGTAGCCGAGCGGGAAGGGTTCGATGTAGGTGTAGTCGCCGTAGTTCATCCCCCGCTTTTCGCGGATGACCTGATATAGATTGGAGAACGAGCTCCGGTGCTCGCCCATCCAAGAGTTGACCAACTTCATCGCGTAGAAGTCGTCGCCGCCGCGCACCAGGTCCGTCGGGAAGCCCATTGAGATGGCAGCCGCATCGGTCTCCTTCTCCACGATGAGAACTTCGACACGGTCGGGCTTCCGAGGGTTCGGGTGAGGCACCTGCCGCACCGCGCCTTCAGGCCGGGCGTCGAAGTCGGCACGCACCTGTTCGACAAAGCCCTCGGGGTATCCGCCACCCACACCCACTACGAGGTTGTTCCGGACGTAGAACTCGTCGTAGAAGCCGCGCACGTCGTCGAGGGTGATCGATTGAACGCTCTCGACGTACCCCTCTTCCGGATGCTCGTACGGCGTGCCCCTGTAGGCCATCCAGTAGAGCAGTTCCTTGCTCAGCTCCTCGTCGCGGTTGAACCGCCTCCCTCTCTCGAGGAAGTTCAGCATCTGGAGCTTTACGCGCTCGAAGTCGGACTCGTCGAAGGCCGGCTCTAGAAGCGCGTTGCGGAACAGCTCGTAGTAGCCCTCGAGATTGTCCGTGTGGACCGTGCCTCGAAAGTTGGTCATTTCCTTGTCCACCGAGGCGACATAGCCGGCCGCCATGGGGAACAGCTTCGCCACGATCTCCTGGTAGCTGTCGCTGCTCGTGGAGCCATCGCTAAGCAGCTGCGCCGTCAGCGCGGCGAGTCCCTCTTTGCCCTCGGGATCGTTCTGCGACCCTACCTTCAGCCAGATGTTGAAGGCCACGAAAGGCGACTCCGCTTCCCGCAGGGCGATCGCTCCTTGGGGAGCCGTGGCTTCCCGCGCTTCAGGGCCGCCGCACGCCGTGAGGCTTGATATCGCCAGGGCTGAGGCGAGCGCTGGTCCAGTGACCCACCGAGTTCTTCGTGTCGTGCTCATGGCTCAGCGCTCCGTTTGCGTGAGGGTGACGATGGTACGGACTTGCTCCTCGAGAATCCTGCGAGCGGCTTCACGAAGGTCCTCCGGGGTCACCTCCGCCAACGTGCGATAGTAGTCGTTGATCGCCTCCAGGCCCCCGGTGTTCACGATGGCACGCGACACCGAGTTGGCGACGCCCAAGTGTGTCTCGAGGCCCATGAGAAAGCCGTAGCGGGCCGCGCTTTTGCTATCCGCGAGCTTTGCCTCGTCCACGAGCTCGTCTCGAAACCGTTCGACTTCGGCCAACAGTTCGGTCTTGATCGCGTCCACTTCGTCTGGATCCGACACCATCGCCAGGATCTGAATGAAGTCCGGGTCGCGCGAAAGGAGGAAGCCACCCTGCAATGTCTGAAGGCGGCGCTGCTCGACGACGAGCTTCTGATAGATGTCCGAGTTGGGGCCGAAGGCGATCCCGCCGAGCAGCTCGAGCGCTACCGTAATGCGGTCGTCGGGATCCCACGCTGGAGCCATGTAGTTGATGGTGATCATGGGCAGTGTCCTGCCCCTATAGGTCACCGCGGCTTCGCGGGGTGCCGTTTGACGGGGTTCAGCCGGAACCGAAGGCGCTACGTATCCGGCCGTCCAGCCGCTGTAGTGGTCACGAATGAGAGCCTCGGCCTCGTCGAAGTCGAAGTCTCCGACCACGAGCAGAACGACGTTCTCTGGCCGATAAAAACGCCGATAGAAGTCGAGCGAATACTCGTACCGGTCGGGCATCGACCGGACATCGGCCTCGAAACCGATGGTTTGATGCCGGTACGTGTGCGTGGTGAAGACCGTCTCGCGAACGCCACGATCGAGAACGCTGAAGGCCGAGTTTGCGCTGTTCTGATATTCGCCGAGCACCGCTCCTGACTCGGTGCGAAAGCCCGCCTCGTCATAGGAGAGGTTCTGGAAGCGGTCGGACTCCAGATCGACAATCAGTTCCAGGTATTCCGACCCCGCCACGATGTAGTAAAAGGTTCGGTCCTGTGACGTGTTTGCGTTGCGGTTGGCCCCGAACGACTCCGTGACGCCGTCGTAGTTGGGATACTTCTCGGTCCCGCGAAACATCATGTGCTCGAAGAAGTGAGCGAAGCCGGTCACGCCTTCTTCCACCTCGTCCCGGGCTCCCGTACGCACCACCGAAGCGTACGCCAACATGCCCGGGGATCCCGCACGGACCAGATAGGCCGCCAAGCCGTTATCCAGCTCGAAGCGGCGGGTCTCGAAGGGGAAGATGTCCTGACCCGCCTGGGCGGCGGCGGGTGCCGGGTGGTAGCTCATTAGCCCACACGCCAGCACAGCCACGGCGAAAAACGCCTTCATCGTCGTCCTCCACTTCTTCGTCAGAACCGGCCGGTGCAGCGGCGGAGCCGGCCGCGCTGCTCGGACCAGCACGGTACGGTGAACCGGAGGCGCACAAGACGACCGGAGCCGGCGCGTCACTTCCGTCACCAGAGGTCTGGGAGGAGGCGCTCGTCCCCCGGTGCCAGCTGCACGTCGAACGTCTTGAGCGTCATGTTGACGAAACTGTAGTAGCCGACCAGCCCCGCCAGATCCATCACGCCCCGCTCCCCGAACAGCTGGAGCGTGCGGCTGAAGGTCAGGGAGCTCACTTTCTCCTCGGAGACCACTTCGCGGACGAAGGCGATGATCGCCCGCTCTCGATCACCCAGGCCCGGTACGTCACCCGCCACGTCCAGGTCGCCGCGTCGCTTGACCAGGTCGATGATCTCCGGCTCCAGGCCGGCACGTACCCCGGCCAGCTCGTGAGACGTCCACTCGTACTGGCTCCGGACCTCCCGCGCCGTGGTCAGAATGACCAGCTCGGTGAGGCGCTGGTCCTTTTCGGTCCCGTAGCGCAGGTAGCTGCTGGCGGGGAAAATATGCTCTGCCATCAGCGGGCTGTAGACCCACATCGCGACCGGCCCGCGAAGACCTGTGGCGTACCTGCTGTCGGGGTTCACGATGACATCGTACGCGCGCCGCCCGTCGGCCTCGAGCGCCTCTCTCCGCGGCAGGTGGAGGCGCGCCCAGGAGTCCTCGAAGATGTCGCTCGGGATGTCGGCGGCGGTCACGATTGATGAAGCTTGGGCCTGAGTCGACTCGGTCGCTCGGAGCGACTCGACGGCGTCGCCTTCCGAACAGGCGGACAGCGCTACCACCGACAGTCCGCCGACGAATCGCCCAAGACCGCGCCCAGGCATGGCAGGCCTCCTCGCTCTGTTGTCTGACTCAGGGGTCATCGGATCCTCTCAATTCGAAGGGTGCTCGCCATCGGCCCGGCGAGCGTGCCAACGGCAATCTGTATCTCGCGCGCGCAGCGTGCGAGGCTCCCGCTTGCGCTGGCCGACCCGCCCCGTAGGATGTTGACCCAGAGTCTGTCCGTTCAGCGTGCACACACCGACCTCACAGGACCTCGATCATCACATGACCCGACGGCCTTTCCCGCGTGCGTCGCTGCCGGCGCTCACCTTCCTCCTCGCCTCCTGCGCGAGCGTCGCCTCACCGCCCGAGGTAACCCTCGCCTCACTGTCGGGGAACGGCACATACGAGGTCATGACCTACACCGACTTCCCGGACGTGCCCGAATTCGGTGATGCCACCATCTACTATCCGCCGGATGCACCCATGCGGGTCGGCGGAGTAGCGATCGCGCCCGGATTCACGGAACGCCAGAGCAATATCAGTTGGTGGGGTTCTCGCCTCGCATCCCATGGATTCGCTGTGCTGATACTCGATACCAACGACAGGAGGGACCGACCGGAGGCGAGGGCGGACGCGCTAATCGCGGCAGTGACCACCCTCAGGGCTGAGAACAGCCGAAGCGGCAGCCCCCTCAGGGGCAGGATCGACGTCGGCAAGATGGCGATCATGGGCCATTCCATGGGCGGAGGCGGCGTCCTACTCGCCGCAAACGAACACGGCGACCAGATCCAGGCGGCGATTCCCTTCACGCCTTGGGTGCCGGACGCCGAATTCGGCAACATCACGGTCCCCACGCTCATCATCGCCGGCTCGGCGGACGGCATTGCGGAAGTGGCCGATCACGCGTGGCGGCACTTTCAATCCATTCCTGAATCGACGACGAAGGTCTACATGGAGGTCGACGGGGGCGATCACTACCTCGCGGACACGAATCGTGGCCTCGACCTCGCGACGATCGGTCGGTACGGCATCGCCTGGCTGAAGCTCTACCTCGACGGGGATGAACGCTATCGGGACTTCATATACGGCGAACAAAACGCCGCCGATCTGGAGAGATTCTCACGCTACGTGACCCAACACTGAACGTACCAGAGCAAACAAGGAGCATCCCATGACACTTCGTATCAACGATACCGCGCCGGACTTCACCGCCGAGACCACACAAGGAACGATCAACTTCCACGACTGGATCGGCGACGGCTGGGCGATTCTCTTCTCGCACCCCAAGGACTTCACCCCCGTATGCACCACGGAACTCGGCGCCGTCGCGGCACTGCAGGACGACTTCGCTGCCCGCAACTGCAAGACGATCGGAATCAGCGTCGATGGTGTGAGCGACCACCAGGCGTGGTCGAAAGACATCGAGTCGTCGCAGGGTCACGCGGTGACCTACCCGCTGATCGGAGACCCGAAGCTCGAGATCGTGCAGGCATACGACATGCTGCCGGCGGATGCCGGCGATACGTCGGAGGGCCGCACGCCGGCGGACAACGCCACCGCGCGCTCCGTGTTCGTCATCGGACCCGACAAGAAGATCAAGGCGACGCTCACCTACCCGATGAGTACCGGCCGCAACTTCGCCGAGATTCTACGGCTTCTGGACTCGTGCCAACTGACCGCCGAGAAGCAGCTCGCGACGCCCGCGAACTGGGTGCAGGGCGACGACGTGATCATTGCTCCCTCGGTTTCCGACGAGGAGGCGAAGAAGCGGTTCCCCGATGGATGGGAACAGCCGCTACCGTACATCCGGCTCGTCCCCCAGCCTAGCGACGACTAGGTCCGGGCATCGGTGTTGCGTGCTCTGAAGGACTTGCTGCCCCTAGTCGCCACGCTCCTCGTTCCCTCGGCTTGCACCGCCCAGGGCACCGGGCTGATCGAGTTCGATCATTACCACACACTGGACGAGATCGGCAGCTATCTCGAGACGTTGGCCGCGCAGTACCCGCAACTCGTGACGCTCGAGGTGATCGGCCGCAGCCGCGAGGGACGAGCGATCTGGGCGCTGGACGTGAACAACCCCGCTACGGGGTCGGCGTCCGAGAAGCCGGGTTTCTACGTAGACGGCAACATCCACGGTGGCGAGGTGTTGGGCGGCGAGGGTGCCCTGGCCTTCCTCGACCGAATCGTGGGCGGTCACGGCACGGACCCGGAGATCACCGAGCTCGTGGACACGCGCGCCTTCTACGTCGTGCCTATCGTGAACCCGGACGGACGCGCGATCTCCATCGGCACTCCAGAGAACCACCGCTGGAACGTGCGTCCGGTCGATGAGGACGGGGACGGTCTCTTCGACGAGGATCCACCGGAGGACCTGGACGGCGACGGCCGTATGCTTCAGATGCGGGTACCCGACCCCGAGGGTGACTGGACGGTGCATGCAACGGACCCTCGTCGAATGGTCCGAGTCCGCAGCGACGATGCCGGAGGTCCCCGCTATCGGGTCATGGCAGAGGGTGTCGACAACGATCGCGACGGGCGCTTCAATGAAGACCGCGTGGGCGGCGTCGATCTGAACCGGAATTTCCCCGCCAACTGGAGCGGCGCCCAATTCGCGTCGGGTCCGTTCCCGTTGTCTGAGCCCGAGACGCACGCCCTGGTGACCTACATCACCGATCGCCCGACGATCGCGGCCATCCACACCTTTCATACCAGCGGCGGTTTGATCCTGCGCTTCCCGACGCTCGCTGATCAGGACTGGAATTTTCCGAGTAAGGACATCGAGGCGCACCGCGCGATCGCCGAAGACGGCATTGCCATCACCGGCTACGCGAACTTCGCTTACGAGAAGAAGGCGATCGTCGACTTGATGAGCCCCGGGCACGGCGTCTTCAACGACTGGGCGTCCAAGGAGTTCGGTGTGCTCGCGATCACCACGGAGATGTGGGCACACGCGATGGGCGAGGGACAAGACGCGCTCTTCGCGTGGAACGACGACGTGCTGGGCGGCGCAGGCTTCATCGACTGGTACCCGTTCGAGCACCCCGACCTGGGCCCAGTTGAGATCGGCGGGTGGGATCGATGGTCGACCGCAAGTCCACCGGAGCGAATGATGGCTGCCGAGATCGACCGAAACGTGCGCTGGGTGCTCACGTTCGCGGACAAGACACCTCAGGTCGCCATTCAGGACGCCACGGTCGCGCCGTCGGGAAACGGGCATCGCATCGAGGCGAGTGTGGCCAACATCGGGTGGATGGCCACGGCGACGGATCACGCCGCACAAGTGCTGGACATCGCCAAACCCGTGCTCGTGAGGCTGGAGCTGGTCAACGCCGAGTTGGTCTCGGGCGATGAGGTCGTCTCGTTGGGTGTGCTACCGGGAACTGGCGGAGGCGCCCCCGAGGCGCGTGCCGTCGCGTGGACCGTGCGCGTCCGTGACGACGCCCAACCTGCTCGTGCGACGATCGTGGTGGAGTCACAAAAGGCGGGGACAGTGCGGCAGACTCTGGAGCTACCGGGAGATGTGAGTCCGCCTCAGCGCGTGGGTGGCCGGTAGGGACCCAGCGAGAACCCGCCGCGCAGCGTCACGGAACGGCCCTCGCGCCATACCAGCAGCTCGTACTCCTGGGAATGCGTTCTCAGCTCACGCACGAGCCAGTGATGGAGGCCCGCCACGCCGCCTCGGTCGCGGAAGAAGGGCTCGCCCCCGAAGCCGAGCAGAATGTCCCCGGAGCGCAGACCGGCCACGGCAGCGTCACTCCGTTCGTCCACCGCGGTGACTCGGATCGCGACCTGTTCGGGGGCGGTGGGCTCCGTTGGCATGGGCACCCCCGTTCCGCTGAAGCCCACGCTCTCGAAGCGTTCCTCGAGCGCACGCACCGCGTACATCTCCCAGAAGGAGAGCGTGCCCTCGGCGTGCTTGGGCTCGAGTTCCTCCCAGAGCGCTGCCGCTGCCCCGATCGAAGCTGGCGTGCGCGGCACTTCCACCTCCAGCACGACTGGGTACACCCGCCGTTCGTCCGCCAGCTCCCGTGCCCCTTCGAGCGCCGTCAGGATCGAGCGCTCGAGCATTCCCTCGAATACCGTCTGCCCGTTCACGCGGACGGTGATCGCCCGGTCCAGATCGACCAGACGGTCGTTGAGGTGAAGTCGGACGGCTCCGGTCCAACGGGCCGTGATCCGAATCTCGGTCCGGCTGACAACTCGCGCGCGCACGACGCCCTGTCGGTCCCGTGACTCGACCCAGTACACGCGACGGCTCGTGCCTGTGATGCCGGCATGCGGCACACGCAGCACCTCCAGCGGGTCCGTCACCCGAGGTCGGCTGTCCAACCACCGCAGCACGTCGGGATAGTGCTCCGCGAAGCCCTCGTGAGCCCGGTCGCTGAACTCGCGATAGACCAGATCGTTCCCCAGAGCGGTGAGTATGTCGTTCAACGCGCGGGGACCAGCCACGCCCCTGATGTTCTGGTCCTGCGACCCCTCCAGGACGTAGACGGGCACCGGCGCGAGATTGCGCAACAGGTGCTCGCGAGACTCTCCCTCCGTGGATACCGGTACGATCGCGGAGAACCAATCTGGGTGCGCGGCCGCATAGGCGATCGAGAAGTTCGAGCCCAGGGAGATCCCGGTGGAGACGATGCGATCCGGGTCGACGTTGAAGCGGGCGCGCACTGCATGGATGACCGCAAGCGCTTCTTCGGGCTGGAAGATCTCGTACGGGAGTCGCTCTTGCGTGCGACCGTCTCGCGATACGACGTCGACCATCGCAGGCGACGCCACGATCCATCCGGCGGTCTCCGCCGCCGCGGCCCACACGTCGATCATGCGAACAGCACTACCAATAGCGCCCTCCACACTCCCCGGCGGCCCACCGTGCATGGCGAACATCAGCGGCCACTGCCGATCGCGCGAATAAGCACTGGGAAGACGAACCCAGACGGGCACGCTCCGGCCGCCGGGTGTCGAGACGACGAACTGGTTCAGTCGGTCTCCAACGATCTGCATGATGTCGAACGCGACCGGCGGCCCAGCTCGCATGATCTGCTCGAGCGCCTGCATGTCGTCGCGACTCGCTCCCGTCGTCCAAGGAGCGGCACGGAGAGCTGCCTCGGCTGGCGCGAACTCGGCGGGGGACTGCGGCCACAGGTAGGAGCGTACCAGCTGCTCATCGATCTGCACCTGGAGGGCTGGGGGTGCGACGACCAGGAGCGGAACAAACAGGAGCGCACCACGAACGGTTCGATGTCTCATCGCCACCCCCTACCTCGCGACCTTCTCAACCGCATGCAGCAACACACCCCGTTCGTCATGAAACCGAAACGTCGCAGTCGGTCGCTCACCAGGCGTGATCGTGACGTGCAAGAACCCGCCCGAGGGCTCAGTCTGCGTATACGGCTGCTCGATCAACGCATCGGGATCGGTTGATCCTGGGTCTCCGGGACTCCTCCCCAGCCGGGAGTTGCCATCCACGAGCGCGCCGGTCGAAAACTCTTCGAAGCCGGTGGGGTGGATCGAGTGGTACTGCCAATGCCGGTCCCCGCAGATGATGTAGAAGTTCTGATCCTCCAGAAAGCCGTTGTCGGTCATCCAGCTGAAGAACTCGTCGCGCTCGTACTGGAAGCCCGAGGGGTCGGCGTGGTTGTCCCGTTTCACGGGGTCATGACCTTCCGCGGGCCGGCCCGCCTGCTCGGCATCGTCCGGGCCGATCATCGGCGTCGGTGAGATCAGAATCTTGAAGGTCGCATCGCTCTCGAGCAGCGTTCGCTCGAGCCACGCGAGCTGCTCGGCACCCCACAGCGTCTTCCCTGGACCATTCGTCATCATGTTGGGGCTGCGGTAGTCGCGCCCCTCGGTCAGCCAGATCTGGAGGTCCTTGTTGATTCGGTGCGTCCGGTACGTCAGTGGGTTCGCTTCGTCGGGATCGACGACGGGGACCTGCTCGAGGAACATCGCGATGCCCAACTCGACGCTTGGCTCCGCATCGCCGGTGTTGTCCGAATCGTTGTAGCGCGAGTCGTGGTCGTCCTTCTCCCAGTACGTCGGGACCTGCGCGAACAGGTCGGCATACCTGGGCTGCACGAACTGTTCGTGCCACTTCTGCCGAAGCTCGGGGCGCGTCCTCGCCGCAAGAGGAAACGGCACGTCGTAATAGACGTTGTCTCCAGTCGCGACGAAGAAGTCCGGGTTCAGCTGGAGGATCGTCTCCAGAGCCGGATAACCCAGGTGCTTGTCGGGACCCTGGTACTGGTTTTGAAACGCGTTGTACCGCATGCCGGTGACCGCCACGAAGCTGACTTCGCTCGCCACCTCCGCGCCGTCGAGCGTCTCGAACGTGCGCGTGGGGCCGGCCCGGACGCGCTCCCGATCTGGGCCGAAGATGACGCGGTAGTAGTAGCGGGTCGCCGGATTCAACCCGTCGATCTTCGTCTTGACGATGAAGTCGTTGTCCGGTGTCGCAGGCAACCACTCCGACTCGAAGGAATCCGCAAATCCCATGGTCGTTGCCAGCTCGAATCGGGCCGTCCCCCGTGCACCCGCGAGATCGCCACGAACCAAGGCGCTGCCACGGGTCAACCGAGACTGCAGGATGACGCTGGTGGTCGTCACCTCCCCCGCGATCTCGCCTTGCCCGTTGGTGATGCCGGGGGAAGCGACCTGATCGATCCGCCGCCTCCAGTCGGCCAGGGTGCGCCCGATCGCCTCCGGCTGGTCCTCCTGGATGTAGTGGCGACCCGACCCTACGAACGACGTCTGGATGTTGTGGATGCGTTCGATCATCGCATCGGCGAAAGATTCGTTGTTGAGCGCGCCCGGCCGCGCCCAGAAGTGGAGCATCGGGATGTCGGTCTCACGCATCCATTCACCGATCCGGTTCAAGACCTCAACGTTGCGCGTGGGTTCGCCAGCCGCGGGTAGTTCGCGCGGCCACTGTAGCGTCGGCAGCCGCGACTCCGGCGTCGGATACGGCGCGCGGTAGTACTCCATCTCCTCTTCCGTCAGGCCGCGCACGACGCTTCCGGGCAGGATCACCTCGACGAACTGGTTCTGCTCGAGGACGAGCTCCTCACCGTCCGCCGTGCGATACCTGCCCAGAGGGCCGCCCATGGGCTGGGCTCTTGGAAACGCGGGAGGAACGATTGCTTCCATGAACGCGATGCCCACGACGTTGTCCTCGTGGTCCATCGCGTAGTTGAACCCCAGCACCGAGCCCCAGTCGTGGATGACGAGCGTGACGTCGCTCAGGTCGAGGGCCTCGATGAATGCGTCGAGATAGCGTTTGTGATCCTGGTACGTGTACGCGAGGTCCGGCTTGTCGGACTTCCCCATCCCGATCAGGTCGACCGCGATCGCGCGGTAGTCGTCGGACACGAAGGGCATGACGTTGCGCCACAGGTAGGACGATGTCGGATTCCCGTGGAGGAAGAGAATCGGCTCGCCCTCGCCCTCGTCGACGTAGTGCATGCGCGAGCCCAGGACCTCTACGTAACGGGACTCGTAGGGAAAGTCCGCAGAGATGGCTGACGCCCCGGCGGTGGCTTGCTGCGCCGATGTCGCGAGCGGAAGCGTGGCCAGGATTGAGCCGGCGATTACTAGGAAGGAGCGGGCAATGGCGTCGGACATGGAATGGTCCTGATAAAGAGGACGTTCAGCCTCGACAGAGGCCCCGCCAACATCCTACGGGGGCCTCACATCGCGCAAGCGAACAACGCCGCGGTCGGGGAAATCCTGGAGATCGAGCGGCTGAAGGATCTCGCCTCGCCGGGCAGCCAGCGAGATCCGCTTGGAGATAGCCGAGGAGCTCGCGAACACCCCTTGGGTGACGGTCTAGCGGTTGGGTAGCGTCCGGTACTCGGTAGCGCTCAACAGACGGGCGTCGGCCGTGACGAGCGTCAGTTCATAGACGACGGCCGTGGCTCCGAGAAAGCGGTCGGCCGGATCCGACGGGTCGAACCCGAGCCGACGACTCTCCTGTGCCACGGCATGCGTAAGGGGCGCCTCGTGGAACGGGCCCGCCTTCAGCATGCGGGAGACCAGGGCCTGTGGCTCCCCCTCCACGGAGACTCGCCCACGCTCCATGAGCATCAGCGTTTCCCATGTGCTTATGGGAGAAAGCCAGAGCTCGTTGTCGTCGGACTCTAGCGCCACGCGTACCTCGTCGGTCAGGCGGGCGGGCTCGATGAGACTCCAGATCCAGATGTGGGTGTCGAGGAGCAGCTTCACGTCCCCAGGACCTCCCACTCGTCGATGGAGGCGACGGGTTCCACGACGTCACCCACGATGGCGGCGTGCGTGGCCAGGGAGCCCACCCACCCGGACCCCCGCACGGACGGGCGGGGCGGGACCACTTCGGCGATCGGCTGACCCCGGCGCGTGACGAGAACGGGACGTCCCGTACGCCGAACCCGCTCGAGCACGGCCAGGCACGTAGCCTTGAATTTCGAGATGGCCATCACTTCGATGTCTTCCTCCATGACCAGAATCTAACATCCTATAGACTATGGTCAACGACTATGGTCAACGGGGATCAGGCCCAGCCGTAATACCCGCCTTCGCCCAACTCGCGCTCGATCCGGTAACGGCTCTCGATGGCTGCGTTCAGACGGGTGATGGCATCGGACACGGCGTGCCTGTGGAATCGGAGGATCAGACGGGGAACAACATCTCTCTCGCCCGGACAGTGCGCGAGCCGAAGGCCAGGGGTCGCCAGAGAGGCACCTCGTCGGCTATCCTATCCGCCGCTCTTCGAATACTTGTCTGAGGAAGGATGGCATGCGCCCCACAGCACCAAACGGTTGGCTCGCGGTGTGCCTCACGCTGCTGTCCACAGTCACGTCGGCTCCATTGTGCGCCCAGGACCTGCTGATCCACGACGGCATCGTCGTGACTTCCGAGGGGCGCTTCGCAGCGGACGTGCTCGTCCGTGACGGCATCATCGTCGAGCTAGGCCAGGCGTTGACCGCGTCCCCCGATGTCCGCCGGATCGACGCTTCCGACCTGCTCGTCCTGCCGGGCGGCGTCGATCCCCATGTGCATCTCGGTGGCAGCCGCGCCGACGATTACCGAACGGGATCGATGGCCGCTCTCGCCGGCGGGATCACGACCATCTCCAACTTCGCGTTTCCCGCGCCGGGGCAAACGTTGGCGGAGGCCGTCGCCCGCGAGGCCGCGCTGATCCGGGACCAAGCGCTGGCCGACGTCATCCTGCACGCCGGCATCAATGATCCGGCCACGCAGCAAGAGCAGATGAGCACGCTGCTCGCCCAAACAGGTCAGGCGAGCGTGAAGGTCTTCATGGTAAACGCTTCGTTCGACGCGAACATCCGGGACTACCTCGCTACCATGGATGCGGCGGGCCGGGCCGGTATCCTCACGATGGTCCACACCGAGGACGGACCGATTCTCGCTCGAGCGGTCGCAGAGCTCACGGCGGAGGGCAAGACGTCGCTCGAGTACTTCCCGGACAGCCGCCCAGTGCTGGGCGAAGTCGTCGCCATGCAACGCGCGGTCGCGATGGCTGAGCAGACGGGAGCGCCCATCTACGCGGTCCATGTGAGCTCGGAGCGCGCGCTCCGGGTAGCCCAGGACGCCCAGGCGCGGGGCGTCTCCGTTTTCGTTGAGACACGGCCGATATACCTACATCTTACACGCGAGCGGTTCGAGGGGCCCGATCGGGGACTCTACGTGGGACAGCCTCCGCTGCGTGAGCAGCGCGACCAGGACGCGCTGTGGGCCGGACTCGCGAACGGCACCATCCACGTCGTCGGCACGGATCATGTGGCGTACCGGCGTGAGGTCAAGCTGGACCCGTCGCAGACCATCGCCCGGCATCGTGCCGGCCTCAACAATCTCCAAGTCGTCCGCCCCATGCTCTACTCCGAGGGCGTCGTTGCGGGAAGGATATCCGTGGAGCGCTTCGTGGCGGTGACCGCCGCCAACCCAGCGAAGCTCTTCGGGCTGTACCCGAGAAAGGGCACGATCTCAGTCGGATCGGATGCCGACCTTGTGCTCTGGGACGCCGATGAGACGCGCGCGATCCGCGACGAGGACATGTTCTCGGGCGCGGGGTTCTCGATCTACTCGGGCTGGGAGGTCACCGGATGGCCGACCATGACGATACGACGCGGCGAGGTCGTCTTCGATAACGGAGAGATCCTTGCCCAGCCCGGTTCGGGCCAGCTTCTTCGGCGGAGTCGCTGGTCGGGGTTCTGATCGCCTGATGGTGTTAGCGCGTCCCACCTGGCACCAGCGCCCCATAGCGCACGAGCCGATAGCCACCGCCCCCTGCGCTTCCGACCGACTGAGCGATGACACCGTGGAGGCTGCCGTCCCACGTCGCCCACCGATCCACGAAGGCCCCGGCGCGCTGGAGGTCTCCTGCAGACTGGATGGCGAGCACTTCCCGCAAGAGTGACTCGACTACCTCGTGGTAGCGGTCGAAATGAATCGCGAGGCGTCCGTCTTCCATCGTGAGCAGGCCGGTGTCCATATACCAGTTCCACTGCATGAGTTGCATGGTCTGGTAGGGCTGCTCCCGGCGTGGCTCACTGGACTGCAGCACGCGCAGAATGCCGCTCGCGTACACGGCGCGCAGCTGTGCGTCGGTGTAGTACCCACTCGCGTGCAGCTGCTCAGCCGCGAAAAGCGAGACGAGGTCTGCCTTCATTTCCTCGAACAGGTTCGTCACACTGGCGAGCGCATCGTCGAGCGTGCGTCCGTCTTCGGTACGATCCACACCGAGGTAGTGCCCGATTTCGTGCCAGAGCGTGCGTTGGAAGTTGCCGTCCATCGTGAGTTCGACGCAGTGCTGTTCGGCCACTCCTGCGCAAAAGCGGCTATGCGCCCCCTCGAAGAGCTGCGGATTCGTCATGATGTTGTACCGCAGCAGGATCGTGCGGCCGTATTTCCGCGCGTGGTCTGCGTCATTGGGAAGGATCGTGGCCGTGTTGGTGCTGCGCGCCTGGCCGAAATCGGCGATCACGTTGTAGACGCCAACCGGAAGTTGGCTGCGCACGCCCTTGTGGCGCTCGTACGGCAAGCTGTTCTCGAGCGCTTGAATATCCGTTAGCGCGGCCGCCAGCCCGTCGCTTCGCTCCCGGTCGCGGACGAGCAGGCTGAGCGAGTAAAACGCCTTAACTCCGAAGAGCGCATCGTCGTACGTCTCGTAGCTGCCGATCATCGCGTTCAGGTTGTTGAACTGCCCTGCCACCCAGGCCGCGTCGCCGGCCTCGTAGTTGGACGTGAGCAGGTCGTTGGCCCGAAGTCGGAGGTACGCTGCGAGGTCGCGGTCTTCGCCCTGAATCGCGGCAGCCGACTCGCGTAACAGATCGCGAACGCGCATCATTCGATCGGCGTACGCGATCGCATAGGGCACGGCGTAGAACGCTCCCTCGACGTGGCTCTGGTAGAGTGATACCAGGTGCGACTGCACTCCGGGATGAAGCAGGCGAAGTCCCGGGTACGCCTGGAATGTTGCCAGGTCGCGCTCCAACCACGCGGCGCTGGCGCGGCGAACGACATGCCGAACGCCGAGCAGTACATCGCGTTGCTCGGGATGCGCCG
The DNA here is from genome assembly GCA_022560615.1 of Gemmatimonadota bacterium. Classification (NCBI taxonomy): domain Bacteria; kingdom Pseudomonadati; phylum Gemmatimonadota; species Gemmatimonadota bacterium. The sequence goes on along the minus strand of JADFSR010000011.1, from coordinate 13,418 downwards.
CGAGGTAGGCATCCAGCTCCGTGCGCTCGATACCGCTCGGATAGACGTTCTTTCCGGGCATCTCGGGCCGCACGTCCATGAACGCCACCCGTTCGTTCATGTCGTTGGTGCCAATGGGACCACGGAACAGCCTGTACAAGTGCGCTTCCGCCGTTCCTTGGACGAGATTCTCTCGCGCCCTCGCGGCATCAGGATGGCGCTGGTCCTCGTACAGGTCCTGAAACAGCTGCCCCGCTTCCAGCAGCTTCGCGACGACCGTTCGCTCTCCCTCGCTGAGATGCGACAGATCCGGCGACAGCACGAGTGTCGTCGTATTGTCCACTACGTGGCGTGTGTCGGCCTCGGTCCATTCGGCCTGCGCCTGCACCGCTGAAGGCAGCGCGACGCTCAGCAGGAGAACGACCGAGGTGGCTGAGCGAGTCAGAGAGTGCATCGGTTGGCCCCGTTGGTGTTGCATCGTCGGCTACTCGTCCTCCTGAGCCTCCTCATACCGGCGCACCTCCCCGGGCTTCCTGTCGGAGGGCAGCACATCCATCCACGCAGGATACTCGAGAGCGAGCCGACTGACCTCGTCCAGTGATTCCAACTCGTCGTCCGACAGCGACACGTCCACGGCACCCAGGTTGTCCTCAAGCTGACTGAGCTTCCGTGCGCCGATGATCACGCTCGTCACCGCCGACTTCGACAGCACCCAGGCAAGCGCGACCTGCGCGATGCTCGCCTCATGATCCTCCGCGATCTTCCGCATCACGTCGACGGTGTCGAAGGCCTTCTCCTTGTCGATGGGCGGGAAGTCGAACGAAGCACGCCGTGCCTCGGCGTCGGTCGCGTCGCGCGTGAACTTTCCCGTGAGGAACCCGCCAGCCAGGGGGCTCCAGACGAGTAGCCCTAACCCCTGGTCCTCCAGGAGCGGGATCATCTCTCGCTCCAGCTCGCGACCGGCCAGAGAGTAGTAGGACTGCGTGCACTTGAAGTGCTCCAGCCCCTCGGCTCGGGAGATCCCGAGCGCTTGCATCAGCTGCCAGGTCATTAAGTTCGAGCAGCCGATGTAGCGGACCTTGCCTTGCCGCACGAGATCGTCGAGCGCTCGTAGTGTGTCTTCGATGGCGGTGAAGGGATCGGCCCGGTGGATCTGGTAGAGATCGATGTAATCCGTGCCGAGGCGCTTCAGGCTCGCCTCGACGGCCTCGGTGATGTGAAGCCGGGAGAGCCCCACGTCATTCGCTCCGGCCCCCATGCGCCCGCGCACCTTGGTCGCCAATACTACCTCATGCCTCCGGCCCTGCAGAGCCTTCCCCACCATCGTCTCCGACTCACCGGAAGAGTACACGTCCGCCGTGTCGATGAAGTTGATGCCGGCGTCGAGCGCGCGACCGACGATCGCGTCAGCAGATGCCTCGTCGAGCCCCCCGATCGCCTGCCAGATCTGGCCCCGACCGCCGAACGTCATGGTGCCGAGACAGAGCTCTGAAACGAATACACCGGTATCGGCAAGCGCCCTGTACTTCATCAGCCCTACCTTGGTTGAAGTCTAGTTGTCGCTAGTCACGCGTCAGGCTGACAGAAGCCCTTCAAGTCGACCGCGAATGATCTCTTCAGCCTCGGTCATGATGCGATCGATGAGTTCTTTGCAGGTGGGGATGTCGTGAATGAGGCCGGTGACCATGCCGCAACTGAACACACCCGCGTCCATCTTGCCCTCGTGCAAGACCGTGCGACCCCCCGCGCCAGCGACGAGATGCCGGATGTCTTCGATGTCGATGTCGCTGCCCTTCTGTCGCTCGATTTCGAGCACCCGCTCGGTCGCGGCATTCTTCAGGACACGCTCCGTATTGCGCAACGGCCGCATGATGAGGCTCGTCTGCAATTCATCCGCTTCGACGAGCGCCTGCTTCACGTTCTCGTGTACCGGCGCCTCCTGAGTAGCGATGAACCGAGTGCCCATGTTCATGCCGTCGGCGCCCATCGCCAACGAAGCCACAAGGCTGCGCGCGTCGGCCATGCCACCCGAGGCGACGAAAGGAATCGTCAATTCTTCAGCGGCGCGGGGCACAAGGATCATATTCGGGATGTCGTCCTCGCCGGGATGACCGCCGCATTCGAACCCGTCCACGCTCACGGCGTCGCATCCAATCCGCTCGGCCTTGAGTGAGTGCCGAATGGAGGTGCATTTGTGGATGACCTTGATGCCCTCTTCCTTGAAGGCCGGCAATAAGGGTTCAGGGTTGCGTCCTGCCGTTTCGACAATCTTCACGCCGCCTTCGATGACCGCCCGGATGTACTCCGGATAGGGCACCTCCTTGAACATCGGCAAGATCGTGATGTTCACGCCGAAGGGCTTATCCGTCATCTCCCTGCAGCGAGCGATTTCCTTCGCCAGATCCTCCGGCGTCGGTTGGGTCAGCGCGGTGATGATGCCCAGGCCGCCGGCATTAGAGACCGCCGCGGCGAGCTCGGCGTAGCCGACGTAGTGCATCCCACCCTGGATGATCGGGTGCTCGATGCCGAAGAGTTCGGTGATGCGTGTTTTCATCGGCTATCGAATCTCCCTAATACTCGCGTAGGGGACTCTCCATAGGTCCTTGTTGCCGTACCCCCCCTCCCTCTCCGAATCGAAATAGAAGATGCTGTAGTCGGGTGAGAACGCCGGGCATCGATCGTCTTGGTCCGAATTCACGGCCGGCCCCAGGTTGATCAAGGGCCCCCAGACTCCGCCCTCGTCTCGGGTGGTGACGAAGATGTCCTCGCCCCCATAACCATCCGGGCGAACCGATGTCACGTACAGCGATTCCCCATCCTCCGACGGCAGGGAGTGGTGCTCACTCGCGGACGAGTTGACGTTGGCTCCGAGGTTGACGGCCTCCTGCCAGATACCGTCGATGCGCTCGGACGTCCAGATGTCGTTGCCACCGTATCCGCCCGGGCGCGTGGACGTCCAATACGCGACGTCCCAGTTCGGGCCAGCAAAATAGAGGCAGTGATCGGAGTACGGTGAATTGATGGGCGCGCCCAGATTTCTGGGTTCGCTCCAGTCGCCGTCCATCCTCTCGCTCACCCAGATGTCCATGCTGCCAAGGCCCCCGGGTCTGTTGCTCATGATGTACAGTTGCTGTCCATCGGGGGAGAGCAGCGGTTCGACTTCCACGTACTCTTCGGTGCTGACAGCCGCGACGATCTCCGGGTCGGTCCACTCCCCGTCGACTAGCGTCGACACACAGATGTCGCTGCCCGTTCGACCCCGCCGGTCGAAGCAATTGAAGTACATCGTGTTGCCGTCGGCGGTGAACGTGGGCTCCGCGTCTCTCGCCCCGGAGTTGATGAGGGGACCCATGTTCACCGGCTCGCTCGGAGTCTGCGCGGCCAACGCTGTCTGAGCCTGGGCGGAGGTCGCTGCGAGAACGACAATGCACGCTGTGCCAAACCTCGTCGTGAGTCTCGTCGCAAGCCTCGATGCCAACATCGCGGTCCACATGCTCAGCGGACCCGCACGTACTTCTGGAGCTTCCGAGGACGGGGCTCACCCCCGTACATGTTTCCGTCACGGTCCACCGCGACGAACTCCGCACCGTTTCCGGCAATCTCACGCGGGTCTCCCCACGGGTAGAGAATGAAGTCGGTCACCCAACCGGTCTCGACGTCGCCAATGCGGATCCCCATCTCCCAGCCCGGATTCTGCACGTTGTCCGACTCCGAGTCGGCCACGAAGATCTGGCCGTTGCCATCGAAGGCAATCCCGCTCGGCCGCCCGAACTGGGTCCACGTGGCCAGGTGCGTGCCTTCCTGGTCGAAGATCTGGATGCGGTTGTTGCTGCGATCGCCGACGAAGATCCGCCCGTTGGAATCCATGTCGATGGCGTGCAGCGCCCGGAACTCACGCGGCCCGTACCCGGTCCGTCCCCAAGCCCGGACGAACTCACCATCGCTCGTGAACGTCACGACGCGGTTGTTTCCGTTGTTGTTGTGGCCGTCCGCGATGAAGACGGTACCGTTGGGTGCCACGACGACGTCGGCCGGAGAATCGAAGCTGTTGGGACCGCTGCCCGCGACGCCCGGCGTGCCGAGCGTCAACAGCACCTCGCCCGTGGGGCTGAACTTTACGACCTGATGTCCCCGGCTGTCACCTTCCGGGATGTTGGCCGAGCTCACCGCGTCGGTCACCCAAACGTTGCCGTCCGAGTCGACATCGATCCCGTGGGGCCAAATGAACATCCCGCCGCCGAAGCTCTCCACCACGTTGCCTGCGAGGTCGAACTTGACGACCGGGTCCAGGTCGGAGTCCACGCATTCGTTCCCAAATCGACCCGGCCCGAACGCGTCGCAGCGGATCACCGCCCAGATGTGCTCTCCATCGGGGTCGATCGTGACCTTGCCCACGGCGCCCATCTGCCGTCCGTCCGGCAGCTTCGCCCAGTCATCCACAGTGCGATAAGGACTGGGGCCCGATTGGGCGAAAAGCTGTCCCCCCGCCACGAACAGGGCGATAGCGACCAGGGCACAGATCCAGGCGGTGGGTCTCGGCATTGGGCTACGAATGGACATCGTTGCACCTCGTGTAGAGTGAGAGGCACGAACGGCCCCTCGAGCGAGGATCAACCGTAGGCGGCCGGTTTTGGAGGGGCAAGGGCTGATCGCCAGCGTAGCCCCGGAGGTCTGGCTGGGTCCTAGTCGCTCAACGCTGCCTCCGGCGCAACGCGCCAGCATGGATAACCCGCGTCATCGAGATAGGTGCGCGTGGCGGGCGACGGCGGGATCTCGCCGGCGCCAAGGAGCGGTTCGGGCTGCGGCGTTTGTGCTCCCTCGGCGCATGCGGCGAGCCCGGCGGCGACCGCCACGATCATCGTGGCCTCCGGTGCTGCCGTGATCCATAGTCCAACAAATGGCTGACAATCCTGACCTCGAATTCCTGGCAGTCGTTCGCTGAACTCCCGTCGATCGTGCACAGACTCGAGAGAGACGCGGAGAAGACGCGGTTCGAGGGGAGGCGGGAAATCGAAGCGCTACTGGCGCCGGGCGGGCCGGGCAGCGCGCCTAGAGAACCGCCCTCCCCGTCCTTGCCCATGCCGGCACGCCGCTCTACCCTGCCCCTCGGCCCAAGAGCGAAGGAGATATCCATGAAGCGGTCTACGATCGGACGTGTGGTGGCAGTCTTTGGTCTCGCGATGGCTGCCGGCCTGTCGGCAAAGCTCGAGTCCCGACGCGACGTCGCGCAGATGGCTGACCGTGCGAGCGCCTTTCTCAGCTCGCTTTCCGATGAGCAGCGCGCTCGCGCGGCGTACGCGTTCGACGACGAGGAGGAGCGTCTAAACTTCCATTTCGTCCCGCCCGAGGTGTTCGAGCGCCACGGTGTCTCGCTCAAGGAGATGAACCCCGAGCAAAAGGCCCGCACCCATGCATTGCTCGCCGCGGGCCTCAGTCAGAGCGGGCACATGACCGCTATGGAGATCATAGAGGTCGAGGGCATCCTTCAGGCCATGGAGGACGGTAGCACCCAGTTCTCACGTGACCCCGAGTTGTATCTGATGTCCGTGTTCGGCACTCCTTCGACAGATGGCACGTGGGGGTGGCGGTTCGAGGGGCATCACCTCTCGCTGCACTTCACGATCATCGACGGCAACCTCAGCGTCAGCACGCCCACCTTCTTGGCTGCGAGCCCGGCCGAGGTCATGGATGGACCCAGAAAGGGCCTGCGCCCGTTGGGGAGCCAGGAGGACGCGGCGCGCGCACTGCTCGCTTCGCTGACCCCTGCGCAGCGGGAGACCGCAATCATCGAGGACGTGGCGCCGACGAACATCGTCACGGGTGTCGCGCTCGAGGTCGATCCGTTGTCCCCCGTTGGCGTCATGGCCTCGGACTTCAACCGAGCGCAGCGCGATCTTTTGAGGGAGCTGATCCGGTCGTACGCCATGGTAATGGCCGACGACATCTCGGCGCTCCGTCTGGCCGCGATCCGGGCCGCGGGAATCGAGAACATCGGCTTCGCATGGGCCGGCGGGACCGAGAAGGGCGACGTCGCCTACTATCGCGTGCAAGGACCGACGTTCTTGATCGAGTTCGATCACACGCAGAGAGATCCCAATCATATCCACACGGCCTGGCGTGACTTCGATGGAGACTTCGGCCGCGATCTGCTGAGGGAGCACCTGCAGCAGACCCAGCACTAAAGCGATAGCGGCCCGTCCACCGATGCGTAGAGTGACCCGTCGGCGGGCCGTGCCCGCCTGGGTGACCCTAGCGTCCGCCTGGGTGACCCTTGGGACGCTCTTCGGATTCAGCCCGGCGGCGGCGCGACAGGACCGTCCGCCAGCGCTCGAGACCATCCATGTCGCGGGCAACGTCTACATGCTTCAGACCCCCACCGCCGGCGGCAACATCGGCGTGTTCACGGGGCCCGACGGCGTGTTACTGGTGGACGATCAGTTCGCGCCCCTCAGCGAGAGCATCATTTCCGCAGTCAGTGAGATCTCGGACACCGAGATCCGCTTTCTGATCAACACCCACATCCACCCGGACCACATCGGTGGAAACGAGAATCTCGCCGAGCTCGGCGTGCTCATCTTCGCGCACGACCACGTGCGCTTGAGGATGCTCCAGCAGCTCCGGATCCCACGACGCGGGGGCATGTTCTTCCCGCAACCGCCGGAAGGCGCTCGGCCTGTCGTGACGTACTCCGAGGCGGTGACTTTCCATCTCAACGGTGAGGAGGTGCGAGCGTTCCTCGTACCACCCGCTCACACCGATGGCGACAGCTTCGTCTACTTCTCCGGCTCGGACGTCCTGCACCTGGGTGACGTCTTCCGCACGAACATGTACCCGATCATCGACGTGTATAACGGCGGCACGTTCTCCGGAATGATCGAGGCGCTAGAAATCGCAATCGGTTTGGCTGGGCCTGATACAAAAGTTATTCCCGGGCACGGTTTTGGATTCACCGATCGCGAAGGATTGATCGAGGTCCTGGTGATGATGCTCGACATCCGCCATGACGTTACGACCATGATCGCGCAGGGTCGCACGCTCGACGAAGTCATGGCCGCGGACCTCACGGCCGAATACGACGAGAAGTGGGGACAGGTGGACTCCTGGAACGCCTCGGACCTGCTACCGATCGTCTACCGCGAGTACTCGGGGCGGTAGCGAACCCTATTCCCTAACGGTGACCCTGACGTAGCCGTTGGTCCAGCAGCACTGGTCGCCGGAGCCGCTGTCCGTCGCGCTAAAGTTGTCCACCTGCACTCGCAAGATGTACTCACCCGGCTCGGAGAAGGTCACCACTACGGTCACTGTACCGTGCCCCTCGTAAAGGCGGACCACTTCGGCCCCGGGATCACGACGTCCCCCACGTCCCCCACGTCCGCCAAAACCGGCAGCAGCAGCACGAGCGGCAGCACGAGCTGTTGCCGCGGCGGTAGCGGAATCGGGCTCCGGCGGGTCAGGCGTCGACGGGTGCTTCGTGTACTCGACCTCTCCGGGACCCCGGTACTTACTCCACACCACCCGAAGGGGAATGGGTTTCGCGAAGCGAGCATCACTGCGATCCCTCTCCGACATGTCCCTCGCATTCACCGAGACGTCGAGCGGAGATCCGACCGCTACGGTGAGCGTCTGTCCTGCCATGATGCCCGGAGGTCCCCGGCCCTCCTCAACGTCCGAGCTGAAGGAAACGAGAGGATGGACGGACCCGTGAGGCCGCGGGACCCAATCCAACTGATAAGCGTTGGAACTGATGCGGCCGGGCACCTTCGTGACCTCGCCGGTCTTGGGGTTCTGAATGTTCCACCACACGTCGTCGCCGCTCAGCGCCGCAGGGACCGTCACGGCAAAGACTCCCCGGTGTCGTCCGGGAAGAAACGTCGTGGGCTGCTTCCCGTCGAACTGAGCCGGCTCGATGACATTGCCCTCTCCCAGAGGAATCTCCACCGCCTCGTCGTTCATGTTGAGATATCCGAAGGAGAGAGTATAGGTCCCATCCTCATTCGCGTACCACCCTTCCAGGAACGGGGCGATGACTTGATCCAGGCTAGAGCGCGGTTGAAGCGGCCAGCGTCCTTCCGGCCCCTGCGCCTCCAGCGCGGCCGGACCGGCCAAAATACCGCCGAGAAGCAGCGCGACGGCCGCCCCAACCACGGTCAAACGAACCTTCATCAGGGACTCCTTCTCGAATGCTCGAGCGGTGAATCGAGCCGGACCCAAATAAGTTGACGGGGACCGAAGAAGCTGCGGTTGCTCCCAGCGTCCTTCGGTCCCCATCAATACCGATCCAGCCTTTTTGTCTACGAGTTGGGTGGCGAATCTCCTAGGAGATGATCTCCGCCTTTTCTTCCCGCTCCTCGACCATCCTCTCGTACCCCTCTTCATCGAGGTGCGTCACGGCGATCCACATGTGGGACATTTCGTCCGCGGTCCGGCTACCACCATCAACCCACTGATCCGCATCAGGGTTGTTGGGGTTCCCCGCCGTGTTGTCGTACCACTGCTTCATTACGAGGACCGCACCGGTCGGGACCAGAGGCGCAACGTCGTCCTCATAGATGTGGCTCTGGTGCCAGGTGGCGCTCCAGTTCGAGACCATGCTGATCACCTCCGTCCGTCCCGTCTTCGGATAGAAGATCTCCAGAGACGCGGACCGCAGCCGCAGGTGCCCGTGGGGCTGGAAGCTGTCGATGCGCACCGGATGGTCGAACGAGCGGAAGCCCTGGGTCATGGTCGTGCTATGCGGAGCCATGAGCAGCTGACCTTCGCGGAGGCCATAGAGGGCCAGATCCTGCTTGTACTCGTACTCGTAGTCCTCCGGATGCAGCCAGATACCCAGCTCCACGATGTTGTCCTTGAGCATGGCCTTCGGGGCAGACGCTCCGAGCCCACCGGGATACATGTGAATGTCCCAGCGGACATATGCATCCTTGGGGATGATCCGGCACACGCCGTCGGGAATGATCTCACCCAGCTTGCCCATGGCGTATTCCGTGGCCCGGTCTCCCGAACCCTCGAAGCTGCCGTCTTCCTGCAGGATCTGGAACGTGGTGTTGGCATGGTGAACCACGGACTTGGAAGCCCCCTTCGGCTTCACCTGTAGCGCCTTGATGCAACGCTCGGAGGTGTTGAACGTGGGAACGAACGGACGATGCCACATGTCGAGTCCGGTAGCCGGCACGTCGATGGGTGTCGAGGCGGCGACGATGTCCGGCGGACCGAATTCGGCCGCCAGCGACCAGTCTTCAGTGTCGTGTATGTTCAGCACCGGAATGTCGGCCGGATCGCCCAGAGGCGTCCCCTGGTCCACCCACTCGACGATGGTGTTGATGTCTTCCTGGGAGAGACGCCAGTCGTGCTTCAGCTCCTGGATGCCGATGTCGTTATCGTAGTAGTACGGCGGCATCAAGCGGTTGGAGACCTGACGGCGGATGCGCCGAGCGTACCTGCGGGCATCCTCGTAGTCCACCAGATCGATGGGCCCGATCCCACCTGGCCGGTGACAGACCGTACAGTTCTTCTGGATGATGGGCGCCACGTCCGCGGCGTACGTCACGTCCACGTCGATACCATCCGCCGACACGAAAGTGACCTGGGCGTCCGCGGAACTTTGGAATGCCAAAGTCGCGACGAGCGCGATGGTTGCTGCTCCGACCCCACGCATCCACGGGCGCGGAAGGTCGCTCCGATTCTGCAGGTCCATGATGATCCTCTCCCCTGTGCCAGCAGTGAACTACGCATCAAACGTGATGAAACTAGCCCCAGACTCTTTCTTCCGGGACATGACACTGAACTGAATGTATGTGTTGAGACGAGATTCGACTAGCGGCTCCTCAGATCCACGAAGGCGAGCGCGTACCAACTGTTCATCGGGATGATCAGCCGCTCGCGGCTGGGGTCGTAGCACATCGATGCCGCGCTCGGGATGCCGGAAGCGATGAGCTCGGGCTCCTGACCCGGGCGGATCCGTGCAACGGTGCCAATACCGACGCTGCTCACGTACTTGGTGCCGTCCTCGAGGATCACCAGGCCGTCGTTGCGCGGATCCAGCGACTGTTCGGTCGCGAGCAACTCCCCGGCGGGGCTGAAGGTCAGAATATCCGAGTTCCCCGCGTTGACGACCACGATGTTGCCATCCGGATCGAAAGCGACCCCGTTTGGCCGATTCAGCGGCGGACCGTCGATGAAAATGGAGCTGCCGCCGTCCGGTGTGAGCCGGTAGATGCGCTCAGGCGTGCCCGTCTAGCTCATGTACACCGTCCCGTCTTCGGTCACTTCGAGATCGTTGAAGCTGATCGCGTCTTCGACTTCAGCGCTTCCACTCGGCTCCCCCGTGGACATGTCGAACCAGCGAACGACGTTCCGGTCCACCAGATAGAGCAGGCCGTTGATGATGTCGCTTCCCAGCGGATGATTGAGGGTCAGGCCGTCTCGAGTGACCCCGATCCACTTCAGCGTGTGCACCGTCCCATCCGGGTTGATGAGCGATACGTAGCCGTCGTTCTCCGTGCCATCGCCGCGGTTGCCGGCGCTCGGCGCCACGTACAGATCGCGCACGGGATCGTACGAACAGCTCTCGGCGAAGTGGAAGCCCCCGAACACGCGCGTATTGGGCATGAGGTCGAGCGGTTCCCCCGCTCTGAACTCCTGCGTGCCCGTGTTCTGCTGAGCCTGCAGCGGATAGACACCGCCCACGGTGGCGGCGACGAGAAGAAATGCTCTGATGGGGCGCATCTTCGCTCTCCATATCTTGTGGTGATTGCTTCATTGCCCCTGTTCGACGCCGGTCAAGCTCTGCATCAGGCGGTTCATGCCGCCGATCCAGCGGTCGTAGTCGTCAGTCTTGCGGCGCATGTACTCCAGAACTTCCGGGTGCGGAAGGATCAGGAACCTCTCTTCGCGCAGCCCGACCACGACGAAATCCGTGAGGACTTCGGGCTCCATCATGCCATCGCCAGCGGCGGCCGCGGTGGCGGGGCTCGCGTTCGCGGTCATGGCTGTGCGCACTGCCTGTGGACACAAGAGCGATACTCCGATGCCCTCGTGTCCGTGAGTGATCGCGAGCCACTCACCGAATCCCACCGCTGCGTGCTTGGTGACGCCGTAGGCTGCCAATCCAATCTGATTCAGCAGCCCCGCTGCGGAGGCGGTGATGAGGAAGTACCCGCCACCGCGCGCGATCATCCGGGGCACCACATGCCGCGCCGCATACACGTGGGACATCACATTGACGTGCCAGCTCGTTCGCCATTCGCCGTTCGGCGCCTCGAGGTCGGCGCCGAGCGCGACCCCCGCGTTGGAGCAGAACAGGTCGATGGGGCCGACGTCCGCTTCGGTGCGCTCGATCACGCTCGCCACATCGGCCTCCTCGCCGACGTCTGCGCGCATGGCGATCCCGCCGACTTCTTCCGCCGTCGCCTGCGCGCCGGCTTCGTCGAGGTCCACCGAGACGATCTGCTTCGCCCCCTCGGCCCTGAACCGCACCGCCAGCGCTTTCCCGATGCCGCTGGCGGCGCCGGTGACCACGATGACCTTGTCCAGGATCTCCATCTCTCCTCACTACCTCGTCACGTGTGAAGAGGAGCTGGCCAGTCGCCGAGTCTTACCTGGCCGGCGAAAAGTCCGTGGGCGACAAGAACACCGATACGACGTTGCTCACGAGACGGCCCGAGGCCTCCCGCATGGCGGTCCACTCGGGATCGCCACCGAACGCCCGCCACGAGGCTGCTGCGGCTTCCCGGCTTTCGTGAGCCAGCATGTAGACCAGCGTGTTTTCGGAGTCAGGTTCGTCGAGCGGCACCCAGTAACCGACGCCGCTCATGCCGTGTTTCTCGAACAGGTCCGTCTCGCCCCCGCCGAATCGCTCCAGGAGCGCGGGCAGCTGGCCTTCGAGCGTCGTGTACGTGCGCAGCTCGTAGACATGGTTCATGGCTTGCGCTTCGGCCGCGCGGTATGGATTGACGAACATCCCGGCGAGAAACGCACCCACTGCCACAGCCACCAGCGCTCCGTTTTTCCGACCCATGTGCTTGTCCTCCGTCGTGCGGCTCGCCCGTGATGGGCGAGAACGATTTCGTGGGGCAAGAGCGACCATTGTATGCCGGTGGGTGGTTGATGACGAGAGGTCGTTCTGTAGAGCTTCGGAACGGCATCATCTAACCGCCCCTGTCACGTAGCCGCCCCTGTCACGTAACCGGCCCCTGTCACGTAGCCGCCCCCGTCACGTAACCGGCCCCTGTCACGGCGGCGATCCGGCGGCTGGCCTCTGTCACGATCTCCGCGTTGTCACGCGCGGTGTGCATGTCATCCGGCAGCTCGAACGTGTCCTCAGAGGCCCGCGCGCGTGTCGTACCCCCGCCGAGCGGCCTCTTCGATCAGGGGCCAGGCGGTGGCCCGGAATCCGTGAAGCAGCCGAGGTCGGTCGATGGCGCCAGCGTCGAGCACGGCCTCCATCTCTTCTCTGACATGTTTCCCATGGCAGCCTGGAGATCGCCGCCGCGGGGCTCCATCATGATGCATGATGCGAAGGCAGCGGGCGGCCACACCGCTATCCACGCACGTCCACGCCGCCTCAGCTTTTCGAACAGCCCGGCCTCAACGCCCACGCCCTTGTCCGCGGGCTACCGATTGTGGAAGACCGGTCCCATCGTGGAAAACCTGTCCCATCCAGACATGGACGGATTCGAGCCAGCGCAGTGCTGCCAGTCCGAGACGCCGGTGTCCTTGCCCCCCTGAACGACGTCGGTCTGCGGCTGAGCTCCATCGGGCCGCAGACCCTCGCGCGATGCCCTGGCGACCCCCGTTTGGCGCTCTCAGGGGCCGTGAGAGTCCGTCGAAACCCCCTCATATATTATGACGTAACTCATAGTCATAATTGTATATGGGAGGGGAGATGGGACACATCCACGCTACCGAAGTGCTGCCGGAGGGTCGAACCCGAGACCAGGAGGCGCTGGGTCGCAGCCAGGACCAGGAGGCGCTAGCGTCCGACGCTCGCCACGAGCGCATGGACCGAGTCGCTGTGCTGTTCGGTGAGATCACGGCGGCGACCCGTGAGTTCCTGGCGGCTCTCGCGCAGTCGGATCGTCACCGGGACTGGGAGGACGAGGGCTTCGCTTCGTGCGCCGAGTGGCTCGCATGGCGGATCGGCATCACGCGCGGTACGGCGAACGAGAAGGTCAGAGCCGCTCGTGCACTCGAGCATCTCCCACTCATCTCGGAGGCGATGGCCAGGGGAGAGCTGTCGTTCAGCAAAGTGCGGGCGTTGACGCGCGTAGCGACAGCCGACACCGAAACTGAGCTGCTCGCGTTCGCCCGTGCGGGTTCGGCCGCCAACCTGGAGCGTCTGGTGAGGGGGTGGAAGACGCTGAGCCGGTGCGATGAAGCGCAACAGGAACGGATCAGACACAGGAGGAGGTGCTTCTCGGTCTTCCCCGACGAAGATGGGA